>CAZLOO010000096.1:0-7532 GCA_964561055.1 uncultured Halobacteriales archaeon | reverse complement strand
GGCCAGGACCGGATGGAGCGCCGCCAGGGTGGCCGGATCGGATTCCAGTAGAACGACCTTTTCCCCACGACCTCGTTACCGGGAGGGCTGGCGGAGCCCCTGTCGCCTCTACAAAGCTTGAGCAAAGACTCCGCCTGTTGGGGTGGCGGGGTCGCCTTCGCTGGCGGTGGGATATGCTTCCACGCTCTGTCTGCTCCTCCTTTCTCGATAGACTTAATCGGGACCATGCTTTCCACTGCTGCTCCTCCTTTTGTGACCAACCATTCGCGTGTCAGTCCATGCCATCACATCGAAAGGGCTCTCCGGGACAGTCCGGACAATTCAGCCTAGACGAGATTCCGGACGCGCGACATTAGGAGGTCGACTGTCGAGGAGATGGTACGGTTGGTCGACATCTCCTTCGAGCCGGAAGATGTGACGATAGCCGATTGAGGCTTCTGTCCGGTGTATCAGGTTAGCGGCGGGGAGCCGTCCCGGGAGCGGTACCTGAAGACCTCTCCCGACGACCAGCCATGGGGCATCCTGGTTGGGCGCGGATCTAGACCGTGTTCGCTGCGGGGATGTTACTCTCTATCCCGGAGGCGGTCGGCGTCACGGACGAGCACGTCGCGTACTGCGAGGACGAATTCCTCCGGCGGCTCGTTCGTGAGACTGGCGAGTACCTCGCAGAACCGAACGGCATCCCCGCAGTCGAGCAGTTCGGCAACGTCCGCCACGACGGTCCCGACCTCGGCGGTGAACGACCGGACGCTGATCCGGCGGTTCCGACAGTCGGGACTCTCGTGGCAGTTGGCCAGCGTACCTGCGGGCCAGAGTCGAGCAGGCCCTGAATCGCCGCGCTGACTTCCGGTTCGACGGGCTGACGACCGTAGAGGCGTTCTTCGACAGTGCTATCACCGGCCTGTCGGGCTCGTTTGACCCGGTGCTGCGGCGCAAGGCCACGGCTTGTACAACCCGCTCGTAGACCCTATGACAGGGAAGGGAACGGGAACGCTTGACTATGGGTGTACTCTCGTGATCCCGGCGAGGTTCGATGTCGCGTTCGCGCTCTACTTCTACAGCGGGGCCTTCATAGCCGGCCTGGGGAACGTGCGGGACCGCCAGGCGCTGGTTCGCGAGGCGATGACTGCGAGCTACCAGTCCGTTCTGCCGGGACGGGCCGCCGCGCTACTGCTCCAACCGGTCCACGAGGCGTTAGCGATAGCCCGGATGATGAATGCCTTCGACCACTTGGACCCCTCTGAGGGAATGGAAACGGCGGTCGCGGGCCGGGTCCGCGAGCCGGCCCGAGAGCTGCTGGCTACCGGTGCTCGTTGAGCCGCTGTTTCGTCCGTCTGGCGGCCGTCCCGACCGCACGGAAGTAGTCGCCCTCGTCGTCGGCGCCCTCGCCGGCGAAGATGATCCCGCGCGAGGAGTTAACCAGGCCGATTCCCTCGGCGAGTCCGTGTTCGACCGCGGCCTCGACGTCCCCGCCCTGCGCACCGACACCCGGGACGAGGAATGGGAGGTCGACCTTCTCGCGGAGGGTCTCCAACTCCTCTGGCGCGGTGGCACCCACCACCAGGCCAGCGTTGCCGCGGGACCACTCCGCCACCCGGCGGGCGACATACTCGTACAGGCGGACACCGTTACCGACCGACAGCGACTGGAAGTCCTGCCCCCCGGGATTTGAGGTGCGACAGAGCACGAACACGCCGCTGTCTTGGCGCTCGAGAAACGGCTGGAGCGAGTCACCACCGAGGTATGGGTTGACGGTGACGGCGTCGACCGTATCGAGCAGGCGGGCGTACTGGCGCGCGGTGTTACCAATGTCGCCGCGCTTGGCGTCCAGAAGCACCGGCACGCTCTTTCCGTGGGCGTAGGCGACCGTTTCCTCGAGGGCGCGCCAGCCGTCGGGGTCCTCGTAGAAGGCAGCGTTCGGCTTGTAGCAGGCGGCCTGCTCGGCCGTCGCGTCGATCACCCGGCGGTTGAACGCCCACCGGGGAAGGTCCGAATCCAACCAGTCCGGGAGCCGCGATGGGTCCGGATCCAGTCCTACCGAGAGGACGCTGTTGGTGGCCTTGATACGCTCCCCGAGGCGCTCGAAGAAGCCCATGCGCGGCTGTCGTCCCGTCCCGTTACAACCCTTCGGACTCCGCGCCGGTCAGTCGTCGTCCTTGACGGCGTCCGGACGGGTGGGCGTGTCATAGGCGCCCGCCTTCTCCAGGCGGCCCCGCTCGCGGAGGACGGACGGTGTTCGGCATACCCCGGGTGCGCCGGTCGCCTGCGGGACGACGCAGTTATTGCAGTTCTCACAGGCGACCGCTGCGTCGCCCTCTTGGAGCAGCCGGGCTGCCAGCCGCGGCTCCGCGTAAAACGGCCGGCCGATGCCGACGGCGTCACATGCCGGCTCGGCCGCTGACCGGCCGGACTCGCCCGGCCGACCGTCCCCTTCACCTAACAGCCGGTCGATCGTCGGCCGGTCGCGGACCCCGCCTTCGCACAGCACCGGAACGTCCACGCGGCGCCGGACGGCACGGCAGAACGCCTCGTTCCAGGCCGGCTCGAACTCGTGTAGCCGTGACTGGAGTCGGGTCGCCCAGTCAACGAGCCGCGCGCGCCAGCGGGTCCCGAAGGCGGCCTCGTAGCCGCTCTCAAAGCGTTCGTCCGCCCACGCGCGCTCTGGGTAGGCGCCCTTGATGAGGCTCATGTCCCAGAACGTCGAGCACTCCACCGGGACCAGCGCGTCGTAGCCAGCCGCAGCGAGACGTTCGGCGATGGCGACGCCGTCCTCGAATGTGAGCCGGGGCTTCGCGAACGCCGGCGCGGCCGTCTCGGCGGGCACCTTCGTCGCGAGGGGGATGTCGCCTGCCCGCTTGCGTATCTCCTCGCCGATCAGTTCGGGAAACCGGCACCGGGCGGCGAGCGAGCCGCCGAACTCGTCGTCGCGGCGGTTGTAGTATGGCGAGAGGAATTGCTGGACGATCCCCATGTTCGCGCCGGCGATATGAATGCCGTCGTAGCCCGCCTCGAGCGCATAGCGTGCAGAACGCCCGAAGTCCGCCGCCAGGTCGTAAACCTCCTCGGTCGAGAGCACGTGAGTGTCGTACTCCAGTAGGCCGACCCGGTTGACCGCGCGCAGTACGGACGGGGGCTGGGACACCGCCAGCTGTTCGAGATCGGGATGTTCCTCCCGGTACGCCCGATGCCAGGTCTCCATGCTTCGCAGGCCGCCGTGTTCGAGCTGGAGCATCACCCGACCACCGAGGTCGTTAATAGCGTCCGGCAGCGGCGCCAGCCCGTGGACGAAGGAGCGGTCGTCCACGCGGGTCATGTTCGGCGCGACACAGCCGCCCTCCCCGCGGACGATGGTCGCCCCCTGGAATATCAGGCCCGTGCCGGAGGCTGCCGCCGGCTTTAGCTCCTCGACGAGCGTGGCGGCGGTCTCCGGGCCGGTGCCGGCACACTCCAGCAGCGGGGCGCGGTACAGCCGGTTGGGGACCGTCATCCTGCCGATCTCCAGCCCGGATTCCAGCCGCATAGGGGAGGCTGGGGTCGGCCGGTCAAAAGTCCGACCCTCGACGGAGGGCCACTCGGACGACGTCGAGCGCGCGCTTGGCGTCAACGCCGCTCTCGACGAACACCAGCGTCTGGGGGGGTTCCACCGCCTTCGGGCGGACGCGCAGGCCCGTCTCTTGGGCGGCCCCGGCCACGGTGTCCGGCGCGAAACGGAACTCGAGGCGCACCCGCTCGGGCTGAAGGTACGCGTCGGCGACCGTCTCCCCACGGTTAGCGATCCGATATACGAATGTGCCGTCGGCAGTCGGCTCGGCGTTCCGGTCCACGTCAGTTAGTTTGAGGCCGGCAAGCGGACCGTCCTCGCGAGCGGTGAGCTCGCTGGCCAGCAGCTGTGCGATGCGGTGGCCATCGGTTACACGGTCCTCAACCATTACTCCCGGAGCTCCTTCAGCGCTCGCTCGGCTAGCTCCGCGGTGTCGATGCCCCGGCGGCGGGCGTACACCACTGCGGCCGCCTCCACGGCCAGTCCGAGCTCCGACTGAAGCCGGTTGATGCCGGCGACGGCCTCCCGTTTATCCGCGCCGTCGGCGACCACCGCGTCCAACGTCCGCTCGAAGGTCGAGCGCTGCTGGAGGATGGACTCGTCCGGCTCGTAGCCGTCCGGGACGCGAACCGAGTCCGGGTCGAAGGTGGCGACGATATCGCCGTCGTCGCGCTTCAGCAGCCCCTCGCCGGCGGCCACATCCACAAGCCGCTTGGCCTGGTCCGGGGTGAACCAGTCCCGGTCGAGGGAGAGCGCGACGACGAACTCGCTCTCAGCGAGCCGGTCGCGCCCACGCGAGCGGAACGGCGCGGCGACTGCGGTCCGGAGGCTCATCCCGCATAACAGCCCGCGGCGCGGGCGTAAACCTACCGGCTCGCAAGCGGGAGCTTAAAATAGCTGACGCGGCTCCTCACCGGTATGAGGTTCCAGGGTCGCTCCACAACGAAGCGAACCGGCGGGCGACGACGCGCCATTCGGAAGAAGCGCAAGCACGAACTCGGCTCCTCCCCAACGGAGACACGGGTCGGCGAGCCCCGCCTGAAAACCGTCCAGACCCGCGGGGGTAACAGCAAGGTCCGCGCGATGCAGACGGACGTAGCGACCGTCGCCACCGACGACGGCACGGTGCGTGCAACCGTTGAGGACGTCGTCGAGAACGACGCCAATCCCAATTACGTCCGGCGAAACATCGTTACGAAGGGCGCAGTGATTGAGACCGACGAGGGGCGCGCGCGGGTCACCTCTCGGCCGGGCCAGGACGGGCAAATAAACGCGGTCCTCCTCGACTAAGGCTTCGGCGCGGCCTTCTGGAGGGCGCTCTCGGCGACGTTACCGCCGTAATCGGCCGCTCGCGACAACGAGTCTACAACCAGCCCCAAGAGCTGTGCCTGCTGTGGGTCCATCTCCCGGATGAGCTTGTCTACCTCCCGCGCCTCCTCCTCGATGGCCATGTTGCGCTGGCGGGCGTCGTTGGCCTGTGTGGTTGCCAGCTCCGTGTCCTCCTCTAGCAGTGCGTCCATGGCCGTCTCGACGACCTCCCGGGAGCCGCGCCGGAGCTCCTTCAGCGCGGTCGCAGCCTCCTCGGGTATGGTCTCCAGTTCGAGGGCAGCCTCGGCGATCTTCGTGGCGTGGTCGGCGATACGCTCCAGCTGGCGAGCGCTGGAGTGGTAGTCGAAACAGATCTCTCGGGGGAGCCCGACCTCCGTCGCGGTCGAGGGGTCGCGCAGCACTGAGCGGAACACCCGGGACGTCATGTACCACAGCCGGTCGACGTCGTCGTCGCGCTCGGTAACGTCTCTCGCGAGGTCATCGTCGTCCTCGATAAGCGCGTCGACCGCGTCGTTCAGCATCGACAGTGACACCAGCCGCATCCGGGTGATGGCGTTCGTTATCGACAGCTCCGAGGAGTCCAAGAGGTCCTGGAGCACGACCTCCTCGCTGGTCTCGCCGATCACCTCCAGGCCAACCAGCCCCTGTGCGGCCTCGCGGATGGCCCGGCGCTGGGCGGCGGTCACCCGGTCGGCCTCCATGGTGATGATGTCGAAGCCGCTAACGTACATCGTGACGACAGCGCGTTTCAGTTGTTCGCCCTCCAACTCCGTGACGTCAAGGCGCCCTTCGGCCCGCTCCTCCTCGGAGCGGGGTGTCAGGAGGATGGAGTCGTCCTCCGGGTAAAACTCGACGACGCTGCCCGCGCTGATGCCGTTGGCCGTCGCCCACGACTTTGGGAGCGACACGGTGAACGTGGACCCGCCCGTCACCTGGACTTTGCGCGTTTCCATGCAGGGTACCGCACCCCCCAGCACAATAAAATATCTCATATCTATATACATCCGCCGGGGGAAGGAACGACGACGATGACGGCAAGGGAGTGTGACCTACACCCTGGGGTATATATCCTCTGAACCGGACCATTTCGTATGCCGCGGAAGTCATATCAGGAGCAGCTTGACGCCCTCCGGGAGGACGTGCTGTACATGGGTGAGGTCGTTGCCGAGCGGCTGCGGTACGGGCTGGAAGCGATGGAGGCTAAGGACCACACACTGGCCCGCGAGGTGATCGAGGGCGACGAGGAAATAAACGAGATGTACCTCCAACTGGAGGGGGACTGTATCGACCTGTTCGCTCTCCAGCAGCCGGTCGCCGGCGACCTGCGGTTTATCGCCTCCTCGTTCAAGATCACGACGGATCTCGAGCGTATCGGCGACCTGGCGACGAACCTCGCGCGCTACGCCATCGAGGCCGAACATGATCTGTTCCCGGAGGTGGATATCCAGGCGATAGGCGACCGCACGCTGGAGGCGCTGGAGCGGGCGCTGGCCGCCTACGCGTCGTCGGACGTGGAGGCCTGCTACGAGATTGACAGCGGTGACGACGAGATAGACGACATGTGCGCGGCCGCGAGCGAACTGGTGGTGCGTGACCTCATCGAGCGGGAGTTCGTCGGCGCCGACGAGGAGATTGAGCCACTGCTGCCGGACGTGCGGCGGCTGCTGTTAACGATCCGTGATCTCGAGCGGGTCGGTGACCACTGCGTGAATGTCGCCGCCCGGACCTTGTACATGGTCGAGAACGACGCCGAACTGATCCGTTAAAAACGGTACTCGCCGACGTCATCCGGCCGCTCGCCGGACGGCCGGGAGCCGACCTCCTGCAGACAGTCCGTACAGAGCCCGCTGTCCTTGTCGTAGTGGCGGGCACAGACCAGCGCGCCACAGCGGTCACAGCCGCCGGCCACGTCACCGACCGAACAGACCGAGCAGACGCCTGCCACGCTCATGCCGCTGCTACCGTGTCCGGCGACAAGACATCTTCGCCAGCCGAGCGGGACGCTTACAGTCGCGCATCAGCAAGGGGGTTTATGAACAGGGACCGGCTGCTGATGATGCTCGCCGCCACGTTCGCGGGGCTGTCCGTGTTCGTCGCCATGGTAGCGATAGTGTTCCAGCCAGTCCTGCTTGTCCTCGCGATACCGTTTGGCGTCGTCACCTACTTTATGTGGTACCAGGCCTCCGGGCGGCTGGGACGGCGCATCTACCGTGGTGTCGAGAACCGGGCCCGAACTGAGGAGCAGGGCGGATTCGGCGCCGGCCCCCGCGGCGACTACCAGCCCCGCAGCGAGCGCTTCCGCGAGCCGTTCCGCGCCGGCCATCCCGACGACGGCCGGACGCGGGGACAGGCGCCCCGGAAAACGGACCTTCCTACCGAGTGGGAGGCTCGCGACGTGCTGGACGTGGGCCCGGAGGCCGACGAGGACGACGTCCGACGGGCCTACCGCGAGAAGGTGAAAGAGGTCCATCCCGACACCCCTGACGGGGACGAGGAGCGGTTCAAGGAGGTCACCGCGGCTTACGAGCAGCTTGCCGAGGACTGAGCCGCTTCGGTGGGTTTTTATCCTTTAGTGGACTACTTCAAGACGCGCGCTGGTAGTGTAGTGGTATCACGCGACCTTGCCATGGTCGCAACCGGGGTTCAAATCCCCGCCAGCGCA
>CAZLOO010000095.1:5642-7564 GCA_964561055.1 uncultured Halobacteriales archaeon | reverse complement strand
CGCGTCGCTCCGGACGATACTGGCGAGTACACGCTGGACGGCCAGGCCGTCCGCAAAACTCGGCGCGTACTGTGTATCGTCGTCGATTGCGGTCAGAAACTCGTAGTTCTCGTGGACGAACGTGTGTTCCCACCCGATGACGTGTCCCGGCGGCCACCACCGCTCGATGTAGGGGTCATCCTCGTCGGTCACGAGCACCGTCTGGTAGCCGCGTGTCTCCTCGGTCAACAGTTCGAGCTCGTTCAGGCGCTCAAGCGAGAACCGGACACTCCCCTTTGACCCGTGTATCTCGATCAAGTGATCGTTCTTATGCCCCTTCGCGAAGCGTGATCCCTCGAACGTGCCGATCGCCCCGCTCTCGAACTCTGCCTGGGCCGTGTAAGCGTCGTCCGCCGTCACTGGACGCATCTCGTCGGCACCCACGACGGGACGTTCGTCGACGAACACCTGGAGCTGTCCGCTGATCCGATCGATTTCCCCGACGCGGTCACCAACGAGATACCGCGCGAGGTCGATGGTGTGCGACCCCAAATCACCCAGGGCACCGGTCCCAGCGAGGTCCTGGTCGTTGCGCCAGCTCCAAGGCGCCGCCGGATCGATCAGCCAATCCTGGAGATACCGTCCCCGAAAGTGGTGGATCGTTCCGAGCTCTCCGCTGTCGATCAACCGTCTCGCGTACTGGATGGCCGGGACGAAGCGGTAGTTGAACGCACAGCCCGCGACGGCGTCGCTCGCTTCGGCAGCCCCAGCCATCTCCCGGGCCCCCTCGAGGGTGGCCGCTAGCGGCTTCTCACAGAGGACGTGCACCCCCGCCTCGAGCGCGGCGATAGAGGGGTCGGGGTGCAGGTGGTTCGGGGCGAGGTTGTAGAGCACGTCAATCTCATCGAGGATGTTCCGCCAATCAGTGGCGGTCGTGGTGAACTCGAGCCGTTCGGCGCTATCGGCGAGTGCTGACTCGTCTCGCCCGATGAGCGCGTACCGTTCGACATCGGGGGCTTCGGGAAAGAACATCGGGAGCCGTGCCAGGGCGTTGGCGTGGGCTCTCCCCATGAACCGATGGCCGAGGAAGCCGACTCTCAGCGTCATCAGTCTGCCCAGTACGCCTCCCCGGGCTGTGTCTCGAACACGGCACGCTGCAGGAGGTCGACCGCCTTCTCAAGCCCTTCGCGGGACGAGGTCAGCGAGTCCTCGTGTTCGATGCTGAGGGTCCCGTCGTAGCCGACCATCCGGAGCGTGCTGATGAGGTCCTTCCAGTGTTCCTCTCCGTGGCCGTACCCGACACTCCGGAACAGCCAGGACCGGTCGGCCTCGTCGGTGTAGGGGGCCGTGTCGAGAACACCCTTCAGCCGGGCATTCCGGTCGTACACCCGGGTGTCCTTTGCGTGGACGTGGTGGATGGCGTCGTGCTCGCCGAGATAGCGGATCGCCTCCGTGACGTCGATCCCCTGCCAGTACAGGTGGGACGGGTCGAAGTTCGCGCCGACGCGCTCGTTCGTAGCCTCGCGCAACCTGACCAGCCCCGACGGCTCGTAGACCAGCATATTGGGGTGCATCTCGACCGCGAGGTCGACCCCGTGGTCATCGGCGTGTGCCGCCAGGTCCTGCCAGTACTCGACTCCAACCTCCCACTGATACTCGTGGGCCTCGGCGAACTCCGGTGGCCAGGGCGCCGTCACCCAGTTAGGGACCTCGTCCTCCGGGCCGCCACCTGGGAGCCCCGAGAAGCAGGTCACCACGTCCACATCCAGCTGTGCTGCCAGGCGGACCGCCTCGCGGAGTTCGGTGTCGGCCGTCTCCGCTCGCTCGCCGTCCGGGTGTAACGGGTTGTTGTGTGTCGCCAGCGCGCTGATCCCGAGGCCGTGCTCCTCGAGGAGTGACCGTAGCTCGGCCTGCGCGTCGTCGTTGTCGAGGAACTCCTCGCG
>CAZLOO010000095.1:0-5542 GCA_964561055.1 uncultured Halobacteriales archaeon | reverse complement strand
CGCGTCACGGTCAGCGGCGTCGTTCCGGCACCGGTCGACGATGTCTGGGAGGTCGTCGGGGACTTCGGCGCGATCGACGACTGGCACCCCGACATCGAGCACTGCACCGTCGAGGACGGCCTGAGCGGAACCCAGGTCGGTGCCGTCCGGAGCTTCCAGGCGGGCGGGACGGCGCTGCGAGAGCGCCTTCTCGCGTACTCCGACATTGAGCGCCACCACCAGTACACGATCCTCGACGGCGGCGGCCCGAAGGAGAACTACCTCAGCGAACTACGGGCGGTTCCGGTGACGGAGTCCGACCGGACGCTGGTCGTCTGGACCGGGGCGTTCGATGCGCCGCCGGAGTCGATGGCCGACGAGCGGACCGGGACCACCGGGGTGTACACGGCCGGTCTCGACGGGCTCCGGGCGCGGTTCGACTGACTCCCGTCGAGGGCCCCGCCGTCGGGGACAGTCGACCGGCCGCCGGATCGGTACGCCCGGAGGGGGCACACGATCGGGGCTCTGGCATGCGGTTCGCCAGGTAGAGGTGGGGAGGTCCACCCGTCCGGAGGATTAAAGTGTCCGAGATAGGGAGTGAACTACCCATGAGGTGGAAGCACACGTGACACTCCTCGGTGAAGTGGTGCGATTCACGTTCCTCTCCTTGAGTATCGCCTCGATCTACGTCCTGGTGGCGATCGGCCTGTCGATCGTGTTCGGATCGCTCAAGTTCGTGAACATGGCCCACGGCGCGCTGTACCTGCTCGGTGCCTACGTCGGGCTGTACCTCGCCTACAGCAACCAGAGGGTCGGCGGCCTGCTGGCATCGTACGCGCCGCTCGGGCTGGAGTGGGGGTTCGGTGCGGCCCTGATCCTGACGCCGGTGGTCGTGGCCGTCCTCGGGATTGCGATGGAGCGGTTCGTGGCCAACCCCCTCTACGACCGGGATATGCTCGATCAACTGCTAATAACGTTCGGGGCGCTGCTGTTCGTCCAGGAGCTCGTCGGGATCGGCACCGGACGGAACGGGTTCACCTACAGCCGCCCGGCGTGGGCCCAGGGGCCGATTCCGCTGCCCGGCATCGGGACGGCGTCGCGGTGGCGGATCTACGTCATCTTCCTCACCATTGCGCTGCTGGCGGTGATTCTGCTGTTCTACAAGTACACCGACTACGGCCTCGCGGTCAGGGCGAGCACCGAGGACGCGGAGATGACCCGGATGCTCGGCGTGCGGATCACCCGGCCGTACCTGCTCATCTTCGCCATCGGAGCCGCGTACGCC
Organism: uncultured Halobacteriales archaeon; assembly: GCA_964561055.1. Taxonomy (GTDB): domain Archaea; phylum Halobacteriota; class Halobacteria; order Halobacteriales; family Haloarculaceae; genus CAZLOO01. The sequence goes on along the minus strand of CAZLOO010000095.1, from coordinate 4,278 downwards.
GGGCTGGCGGGTATCTTGGGCGGGTCGACATTCAACGTCGACCCGCAGATGGGCATCGAGATCGTGATCCCGGCGCTGGTGATCGTCATCATGGGCGGAGTCGGCAGCATACGGGGGACCATCATCGCGGCTCTGATGGCCGGGGTGACGTTCTCGGCGGTGACCGAGGTCTGGCCCGCGATGGCCACCGCGAGCATCTACATCCTCGCGATCGTCGTGCTGACGCTCAAACCTCAGGGCATCGTCCCCTCGGTGGTGCTAGAGGAATGAGCATGGACTTCGACGTCGGCGACGCCGCAACGGTCAGCTGGGAGCGGTGGGACCGGCTGAAGGAGTCGGAGCTGTTCGTCCTCGTGGGGGCGGCGGCCTTCGCGGTCCTGTTCCCCTGGCTGTTCGTCCGGGCACCGGTGACCAGCGACCTGCTGCTCGGGTACGGCACGCTCGCGAAATCGATCGTCATCTGGTCGATCTTCGCCGTCGGCTTCAACCTCCTGCTGGGGGAGACGGGGCTGCTCTCGTTCGGGCACGCCGCGTTCTGGGGGATCGCCGGCTACGGCGCGGGGTGGGTCGCCATCTACAGCTACGGCCACCCGCTGTTGATGATCGCCGCCGGGGTCGTCCTGGCCGCCGCGTTCGCGGCGATGGTCGCGCCGGTGCTGCTCAGGCTGCACACCGTCTACTTCGCGATCGTGAGCCTGGCGTTCGCCCAGACCCTGTTCTGGCTCTCGCGGGAGCCGTTCAACCAGTGGACCGGCGGCGAGAACGGGCTGACACGGATGGAGGTCGAACCCCTGGTCGCCGGGGTCCCCCTCTCCGATCCGCTGCCGGGCGTCCTCGGGACCCTGATGGGGTCGTGGATGTACCTGCTCATCGCGGTGTTTTTCGTGCTCACGATCGTCGCCGTCCACCGCATCAAGAAGTCCCCCTACGGCCTCATGTTCAAAGCCATCCGGGAAAACGAGACCCGGAGCACCTTCGTCGGGATGAGCGTCTGGCGGTACAAGTTCGCGGCGTTCGTCATGTCGGCGACCATCGCCGGCCTCGCGGGCGCGCTGCTGACCGTCGACACCGCGTTCGTTGGGGTCAGGCGGCTCTGGTGGTCCGCCAGCGGCGACGTCGTGGTGATGACGGTCATCGGCGGGCTGCGGACGCTGTTCGGCCCGGTCGCGGGAGCGTTCGTGTACAAGTGGTTCGGCGGCGTCTCCGACGGCATCCCGCAGGTCGGCCAGTTCTGGCTCATAACGCTGGCAACGGTATTCGCCGCCATCGTCTGGAAGTACCCGGAAGGGATCTGGGGGCTGTTCACCCGGATCGGCGGCTACCTCCGCTCGCTGGGGGGTGACCGAACGTGAGCCTCTTGTCGGTTCAGGACGTGACGATGGAGTTCGGCGGTCTGCTCGCGCTGGAATCGGTCGACGTCGCTATCGAGGAGGGGGAGCTCGTCTCGCTGATCGGCCCCAACGGGGCCGGGAAGTCGACACTGATCAACGTTATCACGGGGATGCTGAAGCCCTCGACGGGTAGCATCCGGTACGCCGGCGAGGAGCTCGTGGGGAAGGCACCCCACGAGATCGTCCAGCTCGGCATCGGCCGCTCGTTCCAGACTGCGGAGATCTTCCCCGACCTCACGGTGCGGGAGAACGTCAACGTCGCGTCGCTGCTGACGGAGCACGGCTCGTTCAGCCTCAACTTCCTCCGCCGGCGCGACCGATACGAGGCCGTGCGGGAACGGACCCGCGATATCCTGGAGACTCTAGGGCTCGACGACGAGGCGGGGCTCCCGGCGAAGTCACTCCCCTACGGCGACACCCGACGGCTCGAGGTGGCCGTGGGGATGGCGACCGACCCGGAGCTGATGTTCATGGACGAGCCGACTGCGGGGATGTCCCCCGGGGAGACGGAGATGACCACGGACCTGATCCAGCGGATGCGCGACGAGTGGGGGATCACGATCCTGCTGGTCGAACACGACATGGACATCGTCTTCGACATCTCCGACCGGATCGTCACCCTCCACCAGGGGAGTGTCATCGCCCGGGGGACCCCTGCGGAGATCAGCCAGAACCCCAGCGTGCGCTCTGCCTACCTCGGGGGTGAGGTGTCGTGAGCCTGCTCGAACTGGAGGGAGTCCACTCGTACTACGGGCCGAGCCACATCCTCCGGGGCGTTTCACTGCAGGTCGAGGAGGGGGAGATCGTCGCGCTGCTGGGCCGCAACGGGGCCGGCAAGACGACCACCCTCCGGAGCATCGTCGGCGCCGAACCGCCGGAGGTCAGGGGGGGGACGATCAGGTACGAGGGGACCGACATCACGGACTGGCCCACCGACGACATCGTGCTCTCAGGGGTCGGGATCGTCCCGGAGGAGCGACGGCTGTTCACGGAGCTCACCGTCGCGGAGAACCTCGAGGTGTCGCGCATCTCCCAGAGCTACTGGAACGTCATCCGTCGCAGGGTGCTCGGGCGCGACGGTGGCGGGATGAGCGTCGAGGAACTGTACGACCTCTTCCCGGTGCTCGAGGAGCGCCAGGAGCAGAAGGCGGGCACCCTCTCCGGCGGCGAGCAGCAGATGCTGAGCATCGCGCGGACGCTCCGGCTGCCGAACGTCGATCTGCTGTTGCTCGACGAGCCCACCGAGGGTCTCGCCCCGCAGATCATCGAGGGGCTGATGGCCTCGATCGAACGGATCGCCGAGGGCGGTACGACCGTCCTTCTGATAGAGCAGAACGTCCAGGCGACACTGGAGCTGGCGACACGCGGCTACATCCTCGACCAGGGCGAGATCGTGATGGAGGGCCCCGTCGAGCAGTTCGACGAGTCGAAGCTCGACCAGTATCTCGTCATGTGAGCGCCGGGACGTGCCCGGCGACGGGCCCTCCCCCTCGCCGGCGGTCACTCGAGCGCGTAGAGGCGACCATCGGCCCCGCCGAAGTACAGCCTGCCGTCGACCAGCGCCGGGCTGGTTCCGACTCCCCGCTGTCTGACCTCGAAGAACCACTGGCGGGACCCCTCCTTCGTAAGGGCGTACACCCCAGTCCCTGCCTCGTCCTTCTGGCTGTGCGAGCCGATGTAAACCGCGTCGTCCGTGATAACGGGGCTGCTCCCGATCTCGAGAGCGTCCGTCGTGTGGGTCCAGAGCTCATCGCCGGAGCGGCGCTCCAGTGCGAACACCTCGGCGTTGGACCGGGTGGGGTCCGGGGGGGCGTTCGCCGGCGTGTGGCCGAAGTAGACGGCCTCCTCGTCGACGGCGGTGGACCCCGAGATGTACGACCCGAAGGAGTCGTACGTCCACTCCCTCTCGCCGGTCGCGGCGTCAACGGCGTGGACTTCCGAGTCCCAGTCGGTGAATAACACCGTCCCGAACGCCAGCGTCGGCGAGGACCAGATCCACTGTCGGGTCCGATAGCGCCACTGCTGCTCGCCGGAGGAGCGATCGAGCGCGTAGAGGTACCCGTCGGAGCTGCCGATGAAGAGGTCACGTTCTCCGACGGCGGGGGTACTCACCACCTCGGTGCCGAGCTCCCGGTGCCACTGTGTCTCCCCCGTCGCCGCGTCCAGGGCGTACAGCCACCCTGTGTCACTCGTCTCCTTGGCGTACCACTCACAGGCGAGGTTGTGACACCCGACGCCGATGTATACCGTCCCGTCGGCGACCTTGGGCGAGCCGCGGATCAGTCCGTCCGTCTCTACGTCCCACTGGACCTCGCCGGTTGCCGCATCTATGGCGTAAACGTGCTGGTCGTACGAGCCAACGAACACCGTCCCATCGGCGTACTGTGGGGTGCTCTCGATCCGGTGATCGGCCTGAAAACTCCACTCCTCCTCGCCGGTGTCAGCGTCAACGGCGTACAGAGAGTTGTCGGCACAGCCGGAGTAGACCGTGCCGTCGGCCACGATCGGGCTCCCCCAGAACCCACCGTCTGCCTCGAAGGTCCACCTGACGGTCGGCTCTTCGATGTCGGTCTCCCCGTCGGCGTAGCCGGTGTTGTACCGGTCGCCTCGAAACTCGGCCCATCCCGACTCGGTCCGCACGTCCGGCCCGTCTCCCCCTGTCGAGGCCGGCACCGAACAGCCGGCGCCCAGCGCAAGCACGGATCCGGCGGCCGCCCGCAGGAACGGGCGCCGGTTCGTGTGTGTCATCCCGCGTGGTTGGGCTACTTTCCATCTTAATCCTTACGCCCAGGACCACGCTGGCCGCCCCCGGCCAGGAGCCGCGGAGTGGGGGTCAGGTCCTGCACAAACGTTATATACAAAGCCATTTAGTCGTGTTAGCATGGTC
>CAZLOO010000094.1:0-7616 GCA_964561055.1 uncultured Halobacteriales archaeon | reverse complement strand
GAGGACGACGAGGAGGAGGCGTAGGCAACGGCCGCTCGCGCCGCCGGCTCCCCGACCGGAGTCACCTGTTGCTGCGTTTCCCTGACCACTCCCCCGGAGCGTCCCGGACTGTGATTTACGCGGCGTGCCCAAGCCGCCGTCACGTGCCTGCAGGAACTGGCCGCAGCAGCAGGGCTAGAGATAGGAGCCTGCGCGACGGCCATGGGGCTGGATGACGACCGATTCGCAGCGCTGCTCAGTGGGGAGTTCGGCCGCCTCGCGACGGGGAACGATCCGAAGCGGGATGCCGTCCGTCCCGAACAAGGGACCTTCGATTTCGAGCCCGTGGACAGGCTGGTGGAGTTCGTCGCGGCGAACAGTATGACGGTTACCGGCCACACATTGGTCTGACACGTCGAGAACTCCGACTGGTTCGACCGAGAGTGGGGGCCCGAGGAGCTGGCGGCCGAACTCCGCGAGCAGGTCCGGCGTGTAACCGGCCGGTACGAGGGCCGTATCGACACGTGGGACGTGGTGAACGAGGCCGTCGGCGACGACGAGAAACTTCGGTAGTCGCTCTGGTACGAGCTCCTCGGCGAGGGGCACGTCGTGGACGCGGTTCGGCGGGCTGCCGAATGGACGGAGCCAGACCTGTTCTAAGACGACTACGGGCTGTCGTACAACGACGAAAGGCGAGAGCGCGTCCGCGGGCTGATCAAGGAGCTGCTGGAGCGGGACCTCCCTGTCAACGACATCGGCCTGCAGGTCCACTGTGTAAGCGTCCACCCGACACCGAAGCAGGCGTACGAAACCGTTCGGCGGTTCCAGGAGCTCGGGCTCGAGGTCCGGGTGGGATTATCCCGAGCGATGCACCGGCCAGCCGCCCCTGTTCAACAGAGGAGGGCGGGCAAAGCCCTCCTACGATGCCGTCGCCTCGGTCCTGCGCGAGCGGGGTCGGGAGTGACCAGGATTCACGACGGGCCCCGCCTGTAGACCGACGGATACAGGCGTGGCCGGCGGGTAGCGCCGGCATGAGCGACATCGAGGTAGAGGCCGTCGACAGTATCGACGCGTCGATGGAGGCACCAGGGGGGGTCGAGGCGCCGGAGTACGTGCTGTACGGAGGAAAAGGCGGGGTAGGGAAGACCACCTGCGCGGCGGCGACGGCGCTCGCGAGCGCTAACGATGGTACCCCGACCCTGGTGGTGTCGACGGACCCAGCCCACTCGCTGTCGGATGTTCTAGAGGCACCGATCCCGGCCGAGCCGGCTCAACTGAGCGAGGACGTCCCTCTCTACGGTGTCGAGATAGATCCCGACACCGTCGAGACCCCCTTCGCCAGCGGCGGGATGGACGATCTGTTCGGCGGGATGGGGGCTACCGCCGGGGCTGGGGCGGGAGCGGACGTCGGCATGGGCGGGGAGAGTGGTCCTGCGCCGGGCGAAGGGGTGCCGAATCCTTTCGACCCGGGCGCGATGCCAGGCGCCGACGAGGCGGCGGCGATGCAGCTGCTGCTGGAGTATCTCGATGATCCCCGGTTCGAACGGGTCGTCGTCGACACCGCGCCGACGGGTCATACACTGCGGCTGCTCGAACTCCCGGAGCTGATGGAGTCGATGGTGGGGCGGCTGCTCACCTTCCGCGAGCGGATGAGCGGGATGCTCGGCAATCTCCCCGGCCCATTCGGCGACGAGGAGGCCGCCGAGGGGCTAGACCAACTGGAGGAGCTGAACGAGCGCATCGAGCGGCTCCGAAGGGGGCTGCGCGATCCCGCGCGCACGGAGTTCCGGGTGGTGATGGTGCCCGAGCGACTGAGCGTCATTGAGGCCGAGCGGCTGTTGCGGCGGTTGAAGGAGTTCGGTATCCCCACGGGGACGGTCGTCGTCAACCGCGTGACCGAAGATTTAGCGAACGTGACCGACGCCGACGCGGAGTGGTTCGTCAAGCCCGACCCCGAGAACTGCCGGTTCTGTGCACGGCGCTGGGAGAGTCAGCAAGAGGCGCTCTCCCGGGCCCAAGAGGTGTTCCGCGGGCGGTCCATCAAGCGGGTGCCGCTGTTTGCCGAGGAGGTGCGCGGCCCCGAGATGCTACGAGTCGTCGCGGCCTGCCTGACTTAGAGGCCGAGCCGGCGGACGAACCTCGTCAGGGGCCCGCCCTCCAGGCGTTCGCACTCCCGCTCAAGAGCGTCACGTTCCTCTTGAAGCTGCTCGGCGCGCTCGCGGTACGCCTCGACTTCTTCCTCGAGGAAGCCGACCCACTCGCGGGTGGCTCGCAGTTCCGCTTCGCGCTCATCGAGGCGCTCCTCAAGGGCGGCGACACGGTGCTCCAAGGGATCGCGGTCCCCAGTGCTGGGCTGGCCGAGCGTTCGCACAGCCGGTGGGGGAGTTGTCGACATGAGTCATCGTACGGACTAACGACACAAGAAACCCGGTCGGACAGGCGTCACACGCCGAGCAGACGCCGGAACCGGCCGAGGAGGCCAACGGAGACCTGCCCGGTCTCGATGAACCGTAGCACCGCGTCGGCGTCGTTCGGCACTGGGTCCGGGTCGCTGCCGGCTTCGGCCGCTGCCTCAGGGTCTTTTAGCAGGTGACCGGTCGTGAGACAGACCACGTCTTCGCCATTGCTGACGGCGCCCCGCTTGCGGAGCTTCCGGAGGCCGGCGACGCTCGCTGCCGATGCCGGCTCGACGCCGACGCCCTCGCCGGCGAGCGAACGCTGGGCATCCGTTATTTCCTCGTCCGAGACGGCGATGGCCGTCCCGCCGGTCTCCCGGATGCCTGGAAGAGCTTTCGGCGCGTTGACCGGATTGCCGATGCGAATGGCGGTGGCCTTCGTCTCCACCTCCTCCCAGCGCCTGATGCTCTCGCGGTCCTCCTCAATGGCCTCGACCATCGGCGCCGCGCCCTCCGCCTGGACGCCAGTCAGCATCGGCACGTCCCGAGGTGCGAGTGCGCCGGACTGGACCAGCTCCCGGAATGCCTTGTACAGCGCCGCCGTGTTGCCGGCGTTGCCTACTGGCAGAACGATCCGATCGGGGAACCGCCCCTCCTCCTCGTAGAACCGCTCCAGTATCTCGAAGCCAATCGTTTTCTGTCCCTCGAGCCGGAATGGGTTTAGCGAGTTCAGCAGGTACACCTCTCCGCGTCCGGCCAGCTCCTGGACGATATCCAGGCAGGCGTCGAAGTTGCCGTCCACCTCAAGAATCCGCGCGCCGTGCAGCGCCGCCTGTGCGACCTTCCCAGCGGCGACCTTTCCCGAGGGGAGCAGGACGAGGGTTTCCAGGCCGGCCCGGCCGCCGTAGGCAGACAGCGCTGCGCTGGTGTTGCCCGTCGAGGCACAGGCCAGCCGCTCAACGCCGACTTCCTGAGCGACCTGAACGCCGACGGTCATCCCGCGGTCCTTGAACGACCCGGTGGGGTTCATGCCTTCGTGCTTGACCCGGAGGTTACGCACCCCGATCTCCTCCTCCAGCCGAGGCACCCGGTGGAGCGGAGTATCACCCTCCAGGAGCGAGGTGTTGCGGGCCCGCTCGGCGCTGAACGGCAGCGCTGCCTCGTAGCGCCACACCCCACGGTCGACCGGCGACTCCTCGAACGATTCGAAGGTGGGATAGCGTTCATAGCGGGCCTCCAGTAGGCCCTCACAGTCGTCGCAGTTGTATCGGACGTCGTCGAACGGCGCGAACGTCTCCCCGCACTCGATACACGCCAGCCAGACCCCTTCGTCGGCCGCCTCCGGCACCCGCGCGGCCAGCTCCAGATTCGCCATTAAGCTGTTTGTGTCCCCGCGGCGCAAAAGCCGGTCGGTCCAGGCGCGGGCGAACGACAACCGTTTTTCCAGCGAGCCCACTACTCGGGGTAGATCCCGGGACAGGGTCCCGGCTTGGAGCACACGTGACACCGACCGATGACATGAGAGAGGGGAGCCGCCGGTGCTGACCCGAGAGGCGTACCGCGAGACCGGGCTGGACGGCGTGGCACTCAAGCCAACGGAGTGTGACCTCCGAGTGGCTGTCGACGCACTCGACCCGTCGCTGGTCGCCGTCGACTACGAGGGTGCTGCGAGCGTCCCCGACCCCGACCTGCTGGAACAGCTCGCGGCCGACCGCTCGCTGTATGTCACCGCGCCGGTCCGGGCCGACGGTTTCGACCCGCATGGGGACGATAGCGGCTTCGAGCGGATGCCCCGGACTATCGGGCTGGTGCTGGTCGCCGGCAACGCCGCCTACCTCTCGGAGGTCGAGCGCGGCCGGGCGGTCGCTCCCCGGCTCCGGGCGGCGTTGGACGCCTACGACCGCGAGCCGGCGCCGTGGGTCGGCACGGAAGGAATAGAGCGGCTGGCGATGGCCGTCGGCGGCGTCCAGTACGACCTGCTGGATCGCCGGACCGTAAGCGAGCTTCGAGCGCTCCGGACCGCCGGCTACGAAGGCAACGTGGCCGTGTACGCTCCGACGCTGGTGAGTGGGGACGACGACACCGTTCTGGACGCGCTCGGCGGTTACGTCGCCCGGCGACGTCCCGTCCGGGCCGCGCTCCCGGAGAACGCGAGCACGGACGCCACAGCGACCGGCGCGGCCCGAGACACCCTGCTCACGGCCGCAACGGACTGTGCGCTGGTCGGGAACGTCGAAAGTGTCAACAAACAGGTTTCTCGGCTCCACGCGGCGGGCGCCGACCTCGTCGTCGGCTACCCCGCCAGCGGCGTGGTGTAAAGCTACTCCTCCGTGTCCTCGGCGACGTCGTCGTGGACATCTTCTCCGGCGTGTTCCTCGCTTGCCTCAATGTCCTCGCTCTCCTCGTCAGTCGCCTCGATGTCCCCGCTCTCCTCGTCAGTCGCCTCGATGTCCCCGCCAATGTCGACCGGCTCGTCCTCGGTCTCGCCGACAGCGACGCTCTCGGTCGCCTGCTCGGTCTTGGGGATCTCCACCTGGAGAGTGCCGTTCTTCGTGAGCGTGGCGTCCGCGGCGGAGGGGTCGACTTCGGTGCCGGCGGGCAGTTCCACGCTCCCACTGAGGGTGAGCCCGCGGCCGGGGAGCCTCATTTCGAAGCCGTCGTACAGCTCCCGGAACCGTTCGACGTGGACCGTCACCGTCCCCTCATCGAAACGAACGTCCACGTCCGCCGCCGTGGTGCCGGGGGCGTCGAACACGACCAGAAACGCGTCGTCGGACTCTAGCAGGTCCGCAGCCAGCGGCTTGCGCTCCTGAACCCGGCTAGCGGTGCGGCCGATCCCCTCAAGAACGGCCGTCTCGATGCGCTGGCCCAACCGCTCCAGCATCCGACCGATGTCGCGCTCCTCGTGGTCGGCGCCCCCGCTCATAGCACGATCTCTTCGAGCGCCGTCGTGCTGTTGCAGTACGGACAGGCAAAGTCCTCAACGCCGGTGTCATCCGGCATGTCGTACGTGTAATGCAGCTCGAACATGTCCAGCTCGCAGTCCGGGGCCGTGCACTTGACCTCCAGTGTGGCGGGCATATCCGTTCGTAAGCCGCCACGACTAATCAATCTCGTGGAGTAGCCCTCCTATGGACCTCCTCGGCATCGACTTCAGCGGTGCCCGCCAGGCCGGCGACAGTATCTGGCTTGCGTGGTGCAAGAGCGACAACAGCCTCCGCATCGAGTCCTGCCGCCGGCTGTCGGAGCTGGCAGGCACGGCCGACCGGGCGCCGGCGCTCGCGGAGCTGCGCGGACGCCTGCTGGACGCCGACGTCGCAGGGCTTGACTTTTCATTTGGCCTACCGCGGGCGGTTCACGACTACGAGGAGTACGAGGCCTTTCTCGACTGGTTCCGGGACGCCTTCGAGGACCCCGATGCGATGCGGGCGATCTGCATAGAGCGGGCGAAGGCTGCCAGCGGCGGGGAGCGCACATTCCTCCCGCGGCGCACCGACGAGCCGGTCGGTGCGTCCTCGCCATACCATTGGCTGGTCGCCAGCCAGACGTTCTACGGGGTACGGGACGTGCTCGCGCCGCTGATCGCGGACGGTCCGGCGGCAGCGGTGCCGATGACCGGCGGCTCCAGCCCGAAGCTGTGCGAGATATACCCCGCCGGCACCCTTCGGGCGCTGGAGTTGCCCTCCCAACGGTACAAGAACGACAGCGACCACCCCGACGCCCCGGAGTGCCGCGAACGGATCCTCGCCGGCCTGCCCGAGTGGGTCGACCTCTCCCCGTCCGTCCGCGAGGCGGCGCTCGTCGACTCCGGCGGTGACGCGCTGGACAGCGTGCTCGCGGCAATCGCGGCCGACCGGGCGCGACGCGGGGGCTTCGAGGCGGGGGAGGCGTACGACCCCGTCGAGGGACGAATCTTCATCTGAGGCCGCCAGGCGCCCGGGTGTCAGTACCGCAGGAGCACCCAGACGACGACGCCGGCGTTGATCAGCATCACCGGCGCCAGCGCGAGAAAGGCGATGTTGAAGTCAAAGCGGGCGCCGAGCACCCCGATGTATGAGGGGCCGACGCTTCCCAGGAGGATGAAGATGCTGCGAGCGGCACCGTAGTCACCGCCCATCGAGGTGTCGGGGAAGTGGTCCATCATCGCGGCGTTGATCACCGGCATGTAGCCGGTCAACCCCACGGCCAGCAACACGAGGCCGAGAGCGGTGACCAGCCGCGAGGGCGAGAGGAACAGCACCACCAGCCCGCTGACGGCAATGAGCGCCGCCGCCAGACCGACGACGAGATAGCGCATCCTGTCGCCGAAGTAGCCCGAGCCGATGCGCGTGACGGCCGCAAGCAGAAAGAAGGCAATGAAGGCGTTGCTCGCCAGCGTCGGCGGGAAGCTCTTGGCCGACTGGAGGAAAGTGGGCAAGAAGCCGAGCACCCCTTGATAGACGACGAGGTGGAGAACGTATCCGACGAGGAGCAGCCGGATGAACGGGTCGCCGAGCAGCTGTTTGGCTGTCCCGCGCACCTCAAGCCGGACGTCGGTGACATCCAGGCTGTAGTTCCCGCGGTGGAGCAGGTGCATGAACACGACGAGCAGCGCCAGCCCGGCGACCACCGGGACGAACGAGGCTCGCCAGCCGGCGACCGCGAGAGCACCGATGGCGATGGCCCCCGAGATTGCCCCTCCGATATCGATGGAGGCCGCGTAGATGCCGAACGCCTGGCCGCGGCGGGCCTCGAACAGGCTCGCGAGCTGGGCGTACGATGAGGGGGTGAACATTCCGCCGCCCAGCCCCATCACGATCAGCCCGAACACGAACGTCAGGTATGAGGTGGTCGCGGTCAGCAGCGCAAACCCAACCACCAGCAGCGACATCCCCCCGACCAGTACGGTCTTGTACGACAGCTGGTCGGACATGCGGCCGCCGGGGTACTGCATCAGCGCAATCGAGATCCACATGACGGTGAGCGCGAAGCCGGCCTGGGCGTCGGTGATGCCGAGGTCTGCCGTCACCGACGGCAGAATCGGCCCGAACACGTTCCGCCCGGCGAAGGAGATGGCGGTACCGAACGCGATCAGCACCATCACACGACCGGAGTAGCCGGTCAACAGCTGCTCGCGAGACTCGGTTGCGCCCGCCATGTTACCACCTGTGCCGCCCGTGAGAGCTCATAGCGCACCCCGGATGATGGTCTCCAGCTCCTCGCGGCCGACCCGGCGGGGGTTGCCCACGGTGAGCCGCTCGA
>CAZLOO010000093.1:0-7648 GCA_964561055.1 uncultured Halobacteriales archaeon | reverse complement strand
GACTGTGTGTTCTGTGGCATCGTTCGCGGCGACATCCCCGGCCGGACGGTGTACGAGGACGACGACGTGCTGGCGTTTCTGGACGCCAACCCGCTCGCCCGCGGGCATACGCTGGTCGTGCCGAAGACCCACTACAGCAGAGTTAACGAGCTCCCAGACGACGAGGGCGACGCCGTGTTCTCGGCGCTGCGTCGGCTCACACCCGCGGTCGAGAACGCGGTGAACGCCGACGGGACCACTATCGGCATCAACGACGGTGAGGCCGCCGGTCAGGAGGTGATGCACGTCCACGGCCACGTCGTCCCCCGATTCGATGGGGACGGCGGCGGCGCGGTCCACTCCATCGTGCGCACCCGGCCGGAGCTGAGCGACGAGGAGCTGGACGAGGTGGCCGCCGCTATCCGCGGCGAGTAGCGGCTCGGAATTCATACCTGAGCGGTTGACCACCGGCGGTGTGAGCACGCACGCGCTCGTTGGCGCCGCGGAGGGCCGGGGAGACACGTCCCTGTCTGGAACTGGGTAGGACGCCGGCCCGTGCCACCTGTGAGGCGGCGGTGCTGGACGCCGCGTACGCCATTAGAGGCTTGCCGAGCTTGACGTGACTGCCGCGACCCTCGTACATGTGCCAAGGAGGGCAGAAACGCCGTCATCCCGGCCAGCACGGCAACCGCCTCCACTGTGGTCCTGACCTGTGTGACCGGCGGCGGCGCGGTCCAGCAGCGGATGGCGGCGCACGCGGCGTCGCTGCTTGGCATGGAGCTCCCGGTAGAGGAGAGCGGCCTGCTCAACGACTGGCGTTGACTACCGGCCGCCGTAGCGGGCCACCTGCGGGAACAGGTCCGCGGCCGTCGCCCCCGCCGTTATCGGCGCCCCGGTAGCCTCGACATGCATATCGATCACCGGTCGCCCCCGGAGCCGACCCCGCGGGCCGTACAGCCACGGCCGTCGGGAGTCGCTGTCGGGGTACGCCCGGAGGACGTACGCCCTGTGGCCGTCTGTCAGCGTCAGCACGCAGCCCTCGGTCTCACCCGCGGCCCACTCCGGCAGGCCGAGGTGCTCGACGGTCAGCGTCCGCTCGCCGCTACAGGTCACGACTCTAAGCCGGGCGCCGGGATAGACCTGTGCTATCCGGCGGTTGAGCGTCGCTCTCGCCGCCCTGTGCTGTCCCTGTGCCGCTCTGCCACCCCCCATCACGGAGGGATTTTCCGAGGCGGAGATATATGAAACAAACGGCCGGTCATCGATTCGGTAACGACCAGCTATCCGCCGCCGTCGCTAAGCGCGAGAGCCTCGGAGAGGCCGTCGACGACGGCGACGTTCCTGGCTGGCGCCAGCGCCTCCTCCACGTTCCGAAGCGGGAGATGAGGTCGGGTTTACCCTCTCCCCTTGCCGACGGGCTACGGGTTGCTGACAGGGATGGACACTCCCCGCTCCTCGTGTCCGCCGTCGGGGAGCACCCGCCGGCCACAGGGGCTGGCCGCGCCGGCGAGATAGCCCAGCGCGCCGCCAAAGCCAGCGCCGATACCTGCTCCAACCGGTCCGCCGCGAGAGCCGAGTGAAGCGCCGACCGACGCGCCGATCGATGCCGCATTTCGTGCCGTCTTCGAGCCCATATCCCCCACAAGGCCTCGACGAGTAAGTGCGTGCTGCTGCTCCTATTCCCCGATAGCCACTACTGATGACTGTCCACCGCGTTTCGCCGGTAATGTAGAATTTTACTCTTCGAAACCATTTTAGAAGAGTTTCAATACACAAGATTAATTTTCGTCGTCGGGTTATATTCATGTACATGGTATCGAGGCGTTTATTCCTTCGGAGTGGGGCTGTGGTGACCGCCGCCGGCGTGACTGGCTGTATCGGTCGAGGCGCCGGCAGCGGCCCGCTGCGCATCGCGTTCCAGGCACCTGCCGAGACGGTGGACATTAACACCTGGCACGGCGTCACCGAGTACACGGACGTTGAGACGGACGTGACGGTGTTCGAGGGCGTCGATCTCGCCGTTCAGTCCGTTCTCTCGGGAGAGGCCGACATCGCCCGCGGGTCGGTCACCGCCGCGGCGACGCTCGCGGAGACGGAGGATCCGTTCCGATTCGTCGCTGCTCCCGTCCGCAGCACGGACTACGTGCTGGTCACGCGCTCGGGAATCGACTCTCTGGAGGCCATCGTCGAGCAGGACGCCACCATCGGGATGTCTGCCCCGACCGGGCTTGACGCCGTCCAAGTGGCGGCGGTGATGCTGGAGGCCGGTGTTATCGACGGCGTGGACGAACTCAACTACCAACGGGTAGGCTACTCCGGCGCCCGCCGAAGCGCCATCATTGAGGGGGAAATCGACGTCTCTCCCCAGCACTACGCTCAGTGGCGCTCGATGCGCGAGGAAGCGGATCTCAACAACCTGCTGGCGTTCGGCGACCGCTTAGACTCCTGGATTCAGGAGACGTTCATGCTCCCGCCGCGTACCCTGGAACAGCGCCCGGACGCCGTCCAGTCGTTCTTAGAGGGCCAGCTCCGGGCCAATCGGGCGTTGTACGGCGACTACGAGCTGTACGAGTCGGTGGTCGAGCGCCATGTCGACGGCGCCCCGCCGGCGTCCGTGCTGGAGCCGACGTACGGCTTCCTCACCGACATCGACATATGGCCCCGTAACGGCGGGCTCACCCGCGACCGGGTGGACTACATGCTCGAGCTGACTGACCGCCTCGGGGTGACCGAGGACCGTGTGCCGACCAACGAGATACTCGATCGGGGCCCCCTCGAGGACGCCCTCGACGCGGTCGGCCGGGTGTAGATGGCGAGTCTCGCCGCCCGCGGCCTGGAGAAGGTCTACGACGCCGGCGGGGGAGTTCACGCGCTTGACGGTGTGAGCTTCGCGGTGGACGGCGGTGAGTTCGTCGTCGTTATCGGCCCTTCGGGCTCAGGGAAGTCAACCCTACTGTCGGCATTCGCCGGCCTCGTGGAGCCGACCGCGGGCGCCGCGCTGGTCGGCGGCGAGCCGGTCAAGGCCCCCGGCCCGGACCGGGCGGTGGTGTTCCAGTCCTTCGAGCTGTTCCCATGGCGCACCGCTCTGGAGAACGTGGCCTTCGGGCTCGAACAGATGGGCGTCCCCGCAGAGGAACGTCGCGAGCGCGCCGACAAACAGCTCCGGCGCGTCGGCCTGGAGGGCCACGCCGACCGTCACCCGGGGACGCTGTCGGGCGGCCAGAAGCAGCGGGTCGGATTGGCCCGGGCGCTGGCGGTAGACCCGGATGTGCTGTTGATGGACGAACCGTTCGGGGCGCTGGATGCTCGCACACGGGCGACGCAGCGCCGGGAGTTGCTGCGCATCTGGGAGCGCGAGGGGACGACGGTCCTTTTCGTCACCCACGACATCGACGAGGCGCTGCTTCTCGGCGACCGGGTACTGGTGCTGGGGGAGGGGCGGCTGATCGAGTCGTTCGACGTCGGCTTCGAGCGGCCTCGCCACGGCCGGGACCTGGAGCTGACCGACGAGTTCCTGACGGTAAAGCGGCGGCTACGGGAGGTGCTCCGGGGTGTCGGTGAGCCGGCGTAGACGGGAGCTGTCGCCCGCCGCGGCCGTCGGCGTCGGCACGCTCCTGCTCGCCTGGGAGGCCGGCGGCCGCGCCACGGGTGGCGCCCTGCCGCCGGTATCGGCGGTGCTGACGGCGCTTGTGTCGCTGTACGCCTCCGGGGAGATGCTCGGCCCGCTGGCCGGCGGGCTGACGCGGCTGGGCCTGGGGTACGTCGCGGCGGTTGCCGTCGGCGTCCCTGTCGGCGCGGCGATGGGCGCATCCGATGCCGCCGACGCGACGCTCGGCACGTACGTCGCCGTGCTGTTCGTCACCTCGGTTTCGAGCCTGCTCCCCTTCCTGATACTGCTGGCAGGTACCGGACTGGGCTTTCACGTCTCCGTCGTGTTCCTGTTTGCCGTCTTCCATGTCGCGCTGACGGTACGCGACGGGGTCCGCTCAGTCGACCCCGGACTGCTCCGAGCCGGGCGGGTGTTCGGCGCTAACGGCGGGGCGCTCGTCCGGCGGGTGCTCCTGCCGGCGTCGCTGCCGTTCTGCCTGGCGGCGCTCCGTGTCGGCTTCGTCCGTGCAGTAAAAGGGATGGTCGTCGCCGAGTTGTGGATCTACACCGGCTTCGGCAGCCTGTTGCGGAGCTTCCAGCAGTTCTCACGTACAGATGCGGTGTTCGCCATCATCGTCCAGTTGATGTTGCTGGCGGTACTGGGCAGTACCCTCATCCGGGGCGTCCAGCGCCGCTATGCCGGCTGGGGGGCACAGTGAGCGTCCGCGACCGTCTCGCCCCAGTGACACTCCCCGTTCCGGGGGAGTGGACGCTCCGGGCGGGCGCCATCCTCGTCGCGCTGGTCGCCTGGCAGGCGGTCGCCGGCCCCGCGGGCCTGCTGGTGGCGCCACCAACGGCGGTCGCCGTGGCGCTGATTGAGGGATTAGTCACCGGCGGCCTGCTCCGGGGGGCGCTCGCGGCGGCGATGGTTCATGCCGTTGCCGGCTACCTGCTGGCCGTGGCTGTCGGCATCCCGCTGGGGGCGGCGATGGGGCTGTTCGACCGGTTGGGCGCAGCGCTCGACCCCGTCGTGGACGCGCTGTACGCCACTCCTGTCGTGGCGCTGGCGCCGCTGTTCATCGTCTGGTTCGGCCTCGCGGACACCGGGAAGGTGGCCCTCGTGTTCGCGTTCGCCGTATTCGTGGTGCTGGTCAACACCGAGGCAGGGGTAAGCGACACCCCCGACGGGCTGGTGCGAGCTGCCCGTGCCTACGGGCTCTCGGGGGGCGGGCTGTACCGGGTCCACCTCCGCCACGCGCTCCCGCAAGTCGCTACCGGCCTCCGGCTCGGCGCCGGGCGGGCCGTCCGGGGGGCCGTCGCCGCGGAGCTGTTCTTGTTCGCCGGCGACTTGGGACAGTACCTTATCGACGCCGGCGCCACGTTCCGCGTGGCACGGCTGCTGGCGGGTGTGGTCGCGCTGTCGGCGCTGGGAGTGCTCGCGCTGGCCGCGGTCGGCTTGCTGGAGCGCGCGGTCACCCCCCGTGAGGGACGTAACGATTAACCGTTCCCCGCGCACTCCCGGTAATATGTGTGCGCTCGGGACCGCTCTCGCGGCGGCCTGCCGGCCGTTCGCCGGCCGGAGGTCACCGTGAACCTCATCGCCAGCGTCGACATCGCCCATCCCGACCTCGCGCTGACCCATACCATTCGGTCCGGGTCGGCCGACGAGATACGGGTGCTCCCTCAGTCCTCAACGGACCCGGAGACGGGGAAGTTCTTCTTCCTCGTAGAGGGGCCCGACGACAGGTTCGAAACCGTTCTTGACGAAGATCCTACCGTCGCCGAGTGGACCTCCGTTGCCGACTCCTCGCCGACTCGGGTGTACCGTATCAGCCACCCGGAGTGGACGAAACTTATCTCCCCGAAGACCGCGGAGCTGGGCGGCCTGGTCCAGGAGGCGGTGAGCACGGACAGGGGATGGTCGATGCGGCTCCAGCTCCCCGACCGGGAGGCGCTGGCGGCAGTGTCGGAGTATTGCGATCAAGAGGGAATATCCTTCGAGCTGAAGCGGATGTTCCGCCAGGAGGGGTGGGTGCGCGGCGAACCGACTGGACTCACCGACGCTCAACGGGACGCCCTGCTGGCGGCCTACGAGCACGGCTACTTCGAGGAGCCCCGCGAGGCGTCGCTGGCAGACCTCGCGGAGGTACTCGACATCTCCCCGACAGCCGTCGGCGGGCGCATCCGCCGCGGGACGGCCGAACTCGTCGAGATGATGCTGGTCGGGGAGTAATCAGAGGTTGATGACGACCAGCGCCGTCAACGCCAGACCGATGCCAAGCACCTGTGTTGATGTCACCGACTCTCCGAGCACGACGATGCCGATAACCGCCGCCGTTACGAAGTACATCCCGCCGACAGTGGAGACAACGGCCGTCGATCCGAGCGACACCCCGACGAACGTGGAGACGACGCCAACCGCCGCCGCGACGCCCGCGAGTACGGAGAACGCCACCCCGCGACCGGTGACGGTAAGCGACGCCCCCGAGAGAACGGCATAGGCGACCGTCACCACCGCGGCGGCGACGTAGGAGATGGCGGCTGCCGTCACGGGATCGATGCTCTCGGAGGCCACCTCGCCGAACACTATCCAGAACCCCCAGGCAACCATCGTCCCGACGCCGAACGCGACGGCGGGTATCACGCTACGCCTCCGGTGGTGTTCGCACGGGGACCGGTCGGCTGCTGTCCTCTGTCAGTGTGGTTCATGCTAGACCGGCGGCGTTGGGGGAACGTCACTCTCCCGGTCACCCCGCGTACCGGCCGGTCCCGTCGGCCTGGCGGAAGGCATCATCAACCTCCGAGACTCTGAAGGGGGCTCTTTATGAACGGTGGTTACAAAGGCGGCTACCATGGCAGAAAAGGAGCCGGTAACCGAGGAGTCACACCCCAACCACCCGAGCGTGGACCAGTCGGATCGAGTCTTGCCGCGGAACCTCCGGCAGACCGGCGACCCAGGGATCCAGATGCTCGTCTCGACGCGCGTCCGCAAGTCACCGTTTTTCGATAAGTCATTCAATGAGGAGGGTGCCTGGCGCTGCACCGTCTACAACCGCATCTACCATCCTCGCGGACTCGTCGAGCCAGAGGACGGCGGTGCAATGGCCGAGTACGACGCGCTGACCAATTCCGTCACCTTGTGGGACGTGGCCGTCGAGCGACAGATCCGCGTGAAGGGGCCGGACGCGGAGGCGCTCACCAACTACGTCATCACTCGTGACGCCACGAAGATCGACCCGATGCACGCGAAGTACGCTATCCTCTGTAACGAGGACGGCGGCGTGCTCAACGACCCGGTATTGCTGCGCCCGGCCGAGGACGAGTTCTGGTTCTCCATCTCGGACAACACGCTGATGCAGTGGCTCCAAGGTGTCAACGTCGGGATGGACTTCGACGTGGAAATCAACGAGATTGACGTCGCCCCGATGCAGATCCAGGGGCCTCTCTCCGAGGACGTGATGATCGAGGTCGTCGGCGAGGAGGTGAGCGAGGTCCCTTATTACGGCCTGATGGATGCAGAAATCAACGGCGTGGACGTACTGGTGAGCCAGACCGGCTTCTCCGGCGAGAAAGGCTTCGAGATCTATCTCGAGCAGGCGACCAAGTACGCCGAGCGGATGTGGTACCCCGTCCTCGAAGCGGTGAAATCCTATGACGGCGAGGTCATCGCGCCCGCGCATCATCGCCGGATCGCTGCTGGGATCCTCTCCTGGGGACAGGATATGGATCACGAGACTTCGCCCTTCCAGGTGAACCTGTCATATCAGGTTCCCGATGACAAGGAGGCTGACTATATCGGTAAAGCGGTGCTCGAACGACAGCGCGAACAGGTCGAGGCCGGTGATCCGCCTTGGAGCCTGGAACTGGTCGGCCTCCAGTTCGGAGGAGATCCGATCCGCGATTACGCGCCGGATTTCTGGTTGATCTGCGACCCCGAGACCGGCGAAGACGTCGGATATCTGACGTCACCCTGGTATTCGCCGAAGCTGGAACAGAACATCGGGCTCGGCTTCGTCCCCATCGAGGGAACGGATCTCGATACCGAATACGGCATCCGCCTGCCCGAGCGACTCGTCGACGA
>CAZLOO010000092.1:0-7723 GCA_964561055.1 uncultured Halobacteriales archaeon | reverse complement strand
ACTACGGGCTGACCCCCCGGAAGGGCGGGCTGTGGCCGGGCGCCGACGGCGACGTAGTCGTCGTCGACCCGGACTCGCGGACGATGATTCGCACCGAGGAGATGCTCGACCAGTCCGACTTCACCCCCTTCGAGGGGCGGGAGTTGGTCATCCCCGATGTCACCATCTCCCGCGGGGAGGTCGTCTACGAGAACGGTGCGGTGACCGGCGAGGAGGGCCGCGCGGAGTTCCTCGCCCGACCGGTGGGGAGCGACTAACAGGGTACTCTCCGAAACCGTCCCGTGACCGGGTTCAAGGACCTTACGCTCCGCGAGGGCGCACAGGTGCCGGGACTGGACATCGGCGACGAGGCCGGCGAGCAGGTGCTCGAGTCGCTGTCCGCGTTCGGCGTCGAACGCGCTGAACTGGCGTTCCCGCGGGCCCGCCCCCGCGAGCAGTGGTTCCGGCGGGCTGGGGAGCTGGGAATCGACACAGCCGCGTTAGCGCGGGCAATCCCGGCCGACGTGGACGCCGCCCTCGCCGTCAATCCGGACGAGGTTGAGGTGATCGCCCCCGCCTCGGAGATACAGATACGGGAGGCGCTGGAAAGCACGCCCGGGGCGGTGCAGGACTCTCTGGTGGAGCAGGTCAAGCGGGTCGTCGGCGATGGTACGGCGGCAGGGGCGACGATGATGGACGCCGTCCGCGCCGACGACGACTTTCTCGCCTCGTTCGCCCGTGCGGCGGTCGATGCCGGGGCGAAGCACGTCACCCTCGCGGACACGACCGGTGCCGGCCAGCCGTCGGACGTTAGGGAGACAGTGGCGGTCGTCACCGACGCCGTTGGCGGCAAGGCCGGCATCGCGATACACACCCACGACGATATGGGGGTCGCCGCGGCCAACGCTGTCGCCGGGGTGGACGCGGGCGCGACGACCGTGGATGCCACCGTCGGCGGCATCGGCGAGCGGGCCGGTAACGCCCCCATCGAAGAGGTGGCGGTGCTTCTGGCCGAGCGTGGCGGCGACCCCGACCTGGAGTTGAAGGAACTCGTCCCGGCCTGCCAGGCGGTCCACAACGTGCTCGGGGTCGCGGTACCGCCGGGCAAGCCGGTGTTGGGCGAGCGAGCCTACCGACACGAGAGCGGGATGCACACCGCAGCGATGCTACGCGAGCCGGCCACCTACGAGCCGTTCGACCCGGCTCGCTACGGCGGCCAGCGCCGACTCCTGTTTGGAGAGGGGACCGGCCGCGGCGCGGTGCGGGCGCTGCTGGCGGGTGAGGGCCGCGAGCCAACCGACGAGGCGGTAGCGGACGCCCTGGAGGCGCTCTGGGCGGCCGCTGCCGAGGCGGGCGGGCCACTAACGGAGGCCGAAGCTCGCGAGCTACTGGGGTAAACGCTCAACACCCCCCGGGGCCAACCCGGGGAGCGTGACCGACGGAAGCCCCGGCCGGGACAGCAAGGTTGCGACGCTCATAAAGCGCTATGATCTCGGGGAAGTGGGGATCGAACTGGAGCGGCGCTGGACCGGCGTGGAGGGGGAGCGCGACGGGCTGCGCACCCTGGCTGACGCGTTCAATCGGCGGCTGTTGGAGGCGGCGATGGCCGAGGCGGGAATGGAGCCAATGGAAGGAGAAGCGGCGAATCTCTACCGACTGCTCACCGGCGACGCGGCGACTAGTGGCACCCGCACCGAGACAGAACAACGGCTCCGACGCGAAGGCATAAATGTAGAGGCTCTCCGCGAGGAGTTCGTCTCCTATCAGGCGGTGCGCACCTACCTCACGGAGGTTCGGGGGGCGAGCTACGAGCCGGCGGGCGGAGGAACTGCGACCGCCCGAGAGAGCGTCGAGAAGCTGGTCGGCCGGACTACGGCGGTGGTCCGGCGGCGTCTCGAGCAGCTTCGGGGAGAGGAACTGACCCTCGGGAGCTTTCGGGTACGGACCGCGGTGACGGTGTACTGCGAGGACTGCCGTACCCAGTACCGGGCGGGAGAACTGCTCCGGCGGGGCAGCTGTGACTGCGGGTGCGAGGAGTGATCCCCCGAAAACGGCCACGAACGGGCCCGAACCCGAGATACAAGTAGCCGGGGCGACCAGTCCAGTCATGAAGAGCGGTCAGAGCGCCCGGGGTACGGTGCGGCTCCGGGCGCGCAACGTCGGGGGGATTTCCGAGGCGGAGGTGGCGTTCGAACCCGGGGTGACGGTGCTGGCCGGACCGAACGCCACAAACCGCACTTCGCTGCTTCGGGCAACCATGCTGGCGCTCGGCAGCGACCGCGGCTCGCTGAAGGGCGCCGCCGACGCCGGCCAGGTTGAGATGGTCGTCGACGGCACTACCTACACACGCACTCTTGAGCGGGCCGCGGAGGCTGTCTCTCTCGGCGGCGACCCCTACTGCGAGGAGCTGACGGCGGCAGAGTTGTTCGCGTTCTTGCTCGGGGACAATGAGGCCCGGCGGGCGGTCGAGCAGGGGGCCGACCTCCGGGAACTGATCGTCCGGCCCCTCGACACGGCCGCGATACGCGCGGAGATACAGGAGCTCGAAGAGGAGCGCGCCCGGCTAGACGAGCGCATCGCCCGGATTAACGAGCGGGAGGCAGAGCTGCCGGGGCTACGCCGGGAGCGCGAATCCTTGGAGGCCGACATCGAGGCCGAACAGGAGGCACTGGCGGACATCGAGCAGGAGCTGTCGTCGCTGGACGCCGGCTCCGAGAACGGCCGCGCCCGTGAGGAGATGGAGACGGCGCTGGAACGGCTCCGGGAGGCCCGCGAGGAACTCGAGCAGGTCCGCGAGCGCATCACTACTGAGAGCCGCAGTATCGACTCGCTCGAGGAGGAGCGCGAGGAGGTGCGCCGGGAGCTATCTTCCTTCGACGTGGAGCCGGAGCCAGAGACGACGGACGGCGATATCGACCGGCTGCGGGGACAGCGCGACAGCCTGGAGGCGGTGGTCGGCGAGCTACAGAGCATCATCCAGTTCAACGAGGAGTTGCTCGGCGAGGACCGCGCGGAGCTGCGGGCAGCGCTGGACGGCTCGCCGACGGACGGCCTGAGCGGAACTACCACCTGCTGGACCTGCGGGAGCGAGATACAGGAAGAGAACATCGAGAGAACCGTCGAGCGGCTCCACTCGTTCCGCGAGGAGAAGCTGGAGCGGCTCCGTTCGACGGAGCAGCGCATCGAGGAGCTGAAATCCCGTCAGCGCGCCGCCAAGCACGCCCGCCAACGCCGCGAACAGCTCCAACAACGCCTCGAGGGGATCGACGAGGAGATGGCTCGCCGCCAGGAGCGCCGCGAGGAGCTCCGGGAGCGCCGCGATCGGCTGGAGGAGCGCCTCAAGGAGCTGGAGACGGACGTCGAGCGCCTCGAGGGGCGCGAGCAGAACCGCATCCTGGAGTGCCACCGCGAGGCCAACCAGCACGAGTTCGAAATCGGCCGGCTCCGCGGGAAGCGTCAGCGCGTGGTCGCGGAGATAGACGACGTAGAGACCGACCTTCGGCGCCGCGAGGACCTCCGTGAGCGCCGCGAGGAGGTCCAGTCATCGCTGACGGAGGCCCGCACCCGCATCGAGCGGGTGGAGACAGACGCCGTCGACCGGTTCAACGAGGAGATGGCCGCCGTGCTGGAACTGCTGGAGTACGGCAACGTCGAGCGGGTGTGGATAGAGCGCGCCGAGGATGCCGGGGACACGAAGTTCCGCTTCCACGTCGTCCGCACGGACGAGGAGGGGACCGCCTACGAGGACACTGTGGACCACCTCAGCGAGTCCGAGCGGGAGGTGGCGGGGCTGGTGTTCGCCTTAGCGGGCTACCTGGTCCACGAGGTGTACGAAGACCTCCCGTTCGTGCTGCTGGACTCGCTGGAGGCGATCGACGCCGACCGAATCGGGACGCTGGTTGACTACTTCGCCGACTACGCGGAGTATACCGTCGTCGCACTCCTCCCGGAGGACGCGGCGGCGGTCGACGCCGACCATCGCGTGGAGTTCGCCTAGTCGACGTCCAGCGCGAACGGGTCGCTTACCTCGCCGGCGTGGTCGTACCAGACGCTCTTCGTCTGATAGTACTCGGCGAGCCCCTCGCGGCCGTTTTCACGACCGAGGCCGCTGTCCTTGTAGCCCCCGAACGGCGAGTTGGGCGCCACCACCCGGTACTCGTTGACCCAGACGGTCCCCGCGCGGACGCTCTCGACGAACCGTCGGGCGCGGTCCATATCGGCGGTCCAAACCCCCGCGGCGAGTCCGTAATCAACGTCGTTGGCGAGTTCGATCGCCTCCGCCTCATCGGCGAACGGAATGACGCTGGCGACCGGCCCGAAGATTTCCTCCTGGGCGACGGTCATCCCGCTATCGACGTCAATGAGTACGGTCGGCTGGATGAAGCAGTCCCCGGGCTGGTCGTCGGGCATCTCTCCGCCGAACTCCAGGCGCGCCCCCTCCTCGGTGCCGGACTCGATGTAGCCTCGTACCGTCTCCCACTGGCCGCGGAAGGCGACCGGGCCCATCTCCGTCTTGGGGTCCCGGGGGTCGCCGAGTGTGATGTCCCCCGCGCGGTCGGTAAGCCGGTCGACGAACTCGTCGTGGATCGACTCGTGGATGAGCACCCGCGAGCCCGCCAGGCAGGTCTGGCCGGTCGCCGCGAAGACACCCTTTATTACCCCGTTGATGGCATCCTCGAGATCGGCGTCCGGGAAGACGACATTCGGGCTCTTGCCACCCAGCTCCAGGGACACCTCAGCGAGGTTCTCGCCGGCGGCGGCCGCCACCTTCCGGCCGGTGGCGGTGGAGCCGGTGAACGCCAGCTTGTCGACCTCGCCGTGGCCGGACAGCGCCGCCCCCGTCCTACCGGCCCCGGGGACGACGTTGTAGACGCCGTCCGGGAGGTCGGTGTGCTCGTAAATCAACTCCGCGAACCGGAGCGCGCTCACCGGAGTCTGCTCGCTGGGCTTGTGGACGAACGTGTTGCCGGCCGTGAGCGCCGGCGCCAGTTTCCAAGTGGTCAACAGCAGCGGCGAGTTCCACGGCGTGATCGCCCCGACAACGCCATACGGCTCCTTACGGACGTAGTTGAACATCCGTCCGTCCTTGTTCTCGACAGGGATCGTTCGACCCTCGCCGATCTCCTCGGTGAGTCCGGCGTAGTAGCGGTACCACTCCGGGAGCCCCCGCATCTGGGGCTCCATCTCACGGAGCAGTTTCCCGTTCTGGAGCGTCTCCAGCTCCGCCAGCTCCCCGGCATGGGCCTCGATGACGTCGGCGATTGCCTCCAGCAGCGCTCGCCGCTCGGCGGGGCTGGTGTCGCCCCACGGTCCCTCAAAAGCCGACCTAGCGGCTGCTACCGCGTCGTCAACGTCCCCCGGGGTGCCGTTGGAAACGGAGGCCCACACCTCGCCGTTGTAGGGAAACGCCACGTCGATGCGGTCGGTTCCCCGTGACTCCCGGGGGGCACCGTCGACGAACAGGTCGTACTCGATGTCCTCCAGTGTCATCAGTGGCTCCCGAGAGGGAGTGGGGCTTGAAAACTCTACGCCATAGCAGCCGCCGGGCCCGGGCGCAGACGGCGCCCAAGCGGCTACGGCGACCACGACGGCCGCTCCGCCGCCGTAGCTGCCTGAGTCGATCGACTCGGCATCGAACCGCTAGTCCACCGGCGGGACGCCGTCGTTGGCCTCGCTGGGGGTCTCCCAAAGCGCCGCGAGACCCCAGCTGAGCTCCCCGACCGGGGCTGCGGGCATCCCGGCGTAACGGGCACCGGTGGTAGACCACCGTCTCCTCCGGCCCGTCGACGTAGTCGAACTGGACGTCGCAGTGCTGAACGTGCAGTTCTCGAAGCCGGGCCTGGCAAGCACATCGGCGGCCGCCTCCCCGAGGCCGCCGTCGTCGCTGTCGGAGGGCATCTGGCCGGCGTTCGACCGGGCGGGAACGAAACTCCCGACAGGGGGTAGATTTAATCCGGTCGGACAGGACAATCCGGTATGCTCCACGCTGAGGGTCCGCTGCTGTCTATTGACGTCTCAGAGCGGCAGGCAGATACCAAGCCGATCGACGAGGTGCTGGCGTCGTTCATCGGCGGTCGGGGGGTCGCCACGAAGCTGGCCCACGACCGGATACCCTTCGACGCCGACCCGCTCGGCCCGGAGAACCGGCTCTATCTCACTACCGGGCCGATGCAGCAGTCGATCATGAGCTTCACCGGCCGGATGAACGCCACCGCGCTATCGCCGTTGACCGACGGGCTGGCGTCCTCGAACGCCGGCGGGTTCATGTCCCGCAACTTCGCGGACACCGGCTACAGCGCCGTCGAGATAACCGGCGCCAGTGACGACCTGCTCGTGCTCCACGTCACCGACGAAGGCGTGGAGTTCGAGACCGTCCCCGAACTGGAGGGCGCGGAGGTCCCGGCAGTCACCGAGCACGTCAAGCAGTCCCGAGGGCTGGACGCTGAGCACATCGCCTGTATCGGGCCCGCGGGCGAAAATCTGGTACGGTTCGCCTCCATCATGACCACCGAGAGCCGCGCGTTCGGCCGCGGCGGGCTGGGGGCGGTCCTCGGCGCGAAGAACGTGAAGGCGGTAACGTGCGAGGGAGACTCCGCACCCGACATCGACATCCCGTCGATGCAGATGGACATCCACCGGGAGGCGGCCACCTCCGACAGCATCATGAAGCGCCAGGGCACCACCTCGGTGACGGACCTCGCCAACGAGATGGAGGGGATGCCAACCCGCTACTGGTCCGCGCGCCAGTTCGAGGGGATCGAGGGGATCAACGGCGCCCGGGTTGAGGAGAAGAAGTACAAGAAAGGCACCTGCTCGCAGTGCGCGTTCGCCTGCAAGCTTCCCACCCGCGACGAGGAGACCGGCCTGGAGACGGAGGGGCCGGAGTTCGAGACCGTGATGGCGTTCGGCTCGAACTGCGCGGTCGACGACATCGTGGACGTGATGAAGTCCAACGAACTCTGTGACCGGCTCGGGATGGATACTATCTCCTGTGGCAACACGGTGGCGGCGTACCTCGCCAGCGAGGGGGAGTTCGGCAACGTGGAACTGATTCACGACACCGTCGAGCGGATCGCCCGCCGCGAAGGGATCGGCGACACCCTCGCGGAGGGAATCGACCGCTGTCACGACGAACTGGGCGTCGAGAACTGGACGACGAAGGGGCTCAGCTTCGCTGCCCACGAGGGACGCCGACTCCACGGCCAGGGGCTGGCCTACGCGACGGCCAACCGCGGCGGCGACCACATGTACTCCACGTTCTACGCCTGGGAGTACCCCCTCGTGGACCGTGATCAGGCGTACGACCCGGAGGGACTGGAGGGGAAGGCTCCCGCGGTCGCCGAGCAGGAGAACTTCCGGGCGCTTGAGGACTGTGGGGTCATCTGCCGGTTCTCCCGGGGAATGATCGCCGGCCAACCCGAGCGCCTGGAGACCCTGTTCGACGCCGATCTAGAAACCCTGCTCGGGGTCGGGGCCGACGTCGTGGAGCTGGAGCGACACTTCAACAACAAGCGTGGCTTCGACCGCGAGGACGACACCGTCCCCTATGTGGACATGCTGGAGGGCTTCGAGGACGCGCTGGAGGAGTACTACGAGGTGCGGGGCTGGAACACCGACGGCACCGTTCCGGACGGGGCGGTGGGCAGCAACGTGCCCTCGGCGGCTGACTGAGGACGCTCCCCGACAGTCGTAATTACGAACTCTTAATCCGGTTCCTGCACCCGTCCAGGTGTGTCATTGACCG
>CAZLOO010000091.1:0-7726 GCA_964561055.1 uncultured Halobacteriales archaeon | reverse complement strand
CCTTCGACGGCAAGGCGCTCTGTCTCTCCTTCACCGGCGACTGGCACTTCACCGTCGAGCAGTCCGAGCGCATCGCCGAGGCGTTCAGGGCGGCGGACACGCCGGTCGCCCACCACGTCGTCGATTCGGACTACGGCCACGACGCCTTTCTTGTCGAGACCGAGACGGTGGGGCCGCCGCTACGGTCGTTTCTCGCGGACGGACCCGGCGGCTCGGCGGTGTCAGACACGGCTGACCCGGAGGAAGACACGGAGTTCGCGCCCGTCCACAACAGCCTGTTCTCGTAGCTCAGCCCCTGTAGCAGCGCCGCTCGACGGCGTCCTCGTACAGCCGCCCCAGCAGACGGGTTATCGGCCCGGCACCGGCCTCGATACCGTCGATGCTGGCGACCGGACGCACCTCCCAGCGGGCGCTCGCGAGGAACGCCTCGTCGGCCGCCCGCACCGCATCCAGGCCGAACCGGCCGGTCTCGACGGGGAACGACTCCCCCTCGGCCAACTCCAGCACGGTCTCCCGTATTACCAGCGGCGCCCGTCCCTCCGCGGCCGGGGTGCGGAGGACGCCGTCCCCTACCCAGAACAGCTCGCTGGCGGCGCCCCCGACGACCCGCTCGTTCTCGCGCAGGAGCGCCTCGTCGGGCTGGTAGCGCTCGTTCGCCGCCCGGCGGAGCTCCCACCGAGCGAGCACCCGATCGAGGGCGCTGTGGGTGCGCTCGGCGCCCGGGATTGCGGTTTCGGGGATGCGCCGGCGCCGGACCGTCCCGACGACGGCCGGGTCATCCCACGCGCGTTCACCGTCGCGGCCGCCGCGGGGTAGCGGCTCCGCAGCGATGACCACCGTCGGCTCCGGGTCGTCCGGTGGCGTCGGTGCGCCCGCGTGACCGACGCCGCTGCCACGGGTGACGTGCACCCGGACGGCGGCGTCCGCGAGGCCGTTGGCCTCCAGAGTCTCGGCGACACGCAGGGGGAGGTCCTCGGGTACCGCGCCAGACATCCCGAGGTCGTCACAGGTCGCCCGCAGCCGGTCGGCGTGGGCGCTCCAGCGGAACACCTCCCCGCCGTAGACACGGAGCCGTTCGACGGCACCGTCGCCGAACCGGAAGCCGCGGTCCTCAACGCTCACCGTCGCTTCCGCGGCCGGCACGACCGCCCCGTCGACATGATAGCGTCGCTCGCTCACTCCAGACGCTGGCGGGCCCGGTCGATCCAGCGTTCGATCCGGGTCTGAGACACGCTGGTCTCCTCGGACAGTGCCTCTGGGTCGGCGTTCGCCAGGTCGCTTACCGTCTCGATGCCGGCCGCAGTCAGTCGCTCGGCGTAGGCGTTCCCGATGCCCTTGATTGCATCCGTCGGCTCCCCACCGGCTGCCTCGTTCAGCTCATCGGTGGCGTCCTCCAGCTCCGCGGAGTCCGGTTCCGGCTCGGACTCCGGGTCGGCGTCGGGCTCGCCCGCCACAGGGCCGGCCGCCTCAGCTGGCTCCACGGCGGGACCGGTGTCCGTGTCCGCCTCGGCGACGGCCTCGGCCGGCTCGATGCCGGCGTCCTCGTCCACCATCGACCCCGTGGAGGCCGCGGCGTCCGTCTCCGCTCCCGAGGCGCGCTCAACGTCGGCTGTCATCTCGCTGTCGTCCGGGGTGGGTGTCGGCTCCGGGTCGGTGTCGACACCGTCGGCGTCGGCCCCCTTGACGGCGTTCTCGGCGGCAGTCGCCGGCTCCGCCCCCCCGCGCTCGCGTTCGACCGTCACCCTCGTTTCCTCGGAGGGCATCCGCTCCTCGCGCTCCAAGCCGAGGAGGGACTTGATGCTGTCGAGCAAGCTCATACGTTGCCTTACCGCCGGCGGGGACTTAAACCCGCTCCCGGAGCGCCCGGTTCATCGCCTCCACCGGCGCCTCCCGGCCGGTCCAGCGCTCGAACGCCGCCGTCCCCTGGTACAGCAGCATCCACGCCCCATCGACCGTGGTGGCGCCGGCCGTCGCCGCCTCCCGAAGCAGCCGCGTCTCGAGAGGAGTGTACACTGCGTCCAGCACCGCTAGGCCGCCGTGCAGCGCCACCGCGGGGACCGGGGAGGCGTCCTCCTCCATCCCGACGCTGGTGGCGTTGACGAGCACGTCCGCGCCCGCGAGCGGCGCCTCGACGATCTCGAGCGGTCCGGCCGTCGCCTCGTGGCCCGCGTCCCGCAGGTCGGCCGCGAGCCCCTCCGCGCGCTCGACGGTCCGATTGGCGATGTGGACGGTCATTCCCTCGCTCGCGAGGCCGAACGCGACCGCCCGGCCGGCACCTCCGGCGCCGGCGACCACCGCCGACCCGGACAGCGCCACGTCGTGCTCGCGGAGCGCGCGCACGGCCCCCTCCGCGTCCGTGTTGTGGCCGGTCGGCTCGTCCGTCAGATCCAGCGTGTTCACCGCGCCGATGCGCGCGGCGAGGTCGTCCGGCGCAACGTGTGCGAGGGCGTCCTGCTTGAACGGGATGGTGACGTTCAGCCCGCCGATGCCGAGCGCCCGGGCCCCCTCGATGGCCGCCCCCAGGTCCCCGGGCGTCGGCTCGAAGGTGCAGTAGCGGGCGTCCATCCCGAGCGCGTCGTAGGCGGCTCCGTGCATCGGCGGCGACAGCGAGTGCTCAACCGGGTTGCCGAGTAGCCCGTACACCTGCATGACCGGACGCTGGCCCCGGCGGGCGATAAGCGCTCGGGGTCGGCGAGGAACCGCCGTCCGCGGAGACCCCGTCAGGTAGCCGTTTGATCAAGACGAGGCGTTTCAACTGACGAACGTCCGTTCGGGCGTGTCGCCCTCAATCCGGACCGTCCTCAGTGTCGTCCTCGTAGCGTTCGCCGGGATCGCCGCCGGTATCTTCGCCATCGGTATTCCTGACAGCGACGAGGGCAGTTCGTATCTCACCGCGAGGCAGGCCGACGAGGACCCCTTCCCGAACCAAACCGTCGCGTTCTCGGAGCTCTCGCCCGCCCAGCAGCGGGTGTTCGAGGAGACTGTCGGGACGGAGGGAAACGTTGCGATCCCGGACCGCGTGGGATCGGACGGTATGGATCGAGGACAGATACGTCAGTTACCGGAACCACACCTGCTGAGTGGCCGTCGCCGTGCCGGGCTGAGCGGACGCTACCCGGGAGCCAGCCACTTCCGGTGGCCGGGCGGACCACGAAAGCCTTTGTTCGCCCGCTCTACTCTCGGTATATGCGAGCGCAACTGCCGGCGAGCGAGTACGAGAAACGGCTCGCGGCCGTCCGGGAGCGGCTGGCGGAGACGGGTGCGGACGCGGCCTGCTGGTTCGGCGCGACGAGTATCGACTACCTCACCGGATTCCACCACATCCCCACCGAGCGGCCAGTGTGTCTGGCGGTCACGTCCGATCGCGTAGAGATCGTCGTCCCGCGCCTGGAGGTCGAGCGGGTCGCCGAGAATCCCAGGATCGACGCTGTCCACAGCTACTTCGACTACCCTGGCGGTGCGCCGATGGACACTATCGCCGGCGCGCTGTCGGAGCTGGATGCCGACAGCGTCCGGGCAGACGCTGACGGCGCACCGGGCGTGATGGGGTATGAGGGCCCTGCGCTGAGCGATTTCCTCGACGTGGAGACCCAATCCTGGGTCGACCGGATGCGCTGGGAAAAGAGCGACAGCGAGATCGACCTCATCCGGGAGTCCGCAACGTGGGCGAATCTCGGACACCGCTACCTCGCTGACTACGCCGAACCGGGCGCCCATCCGGCGACGGTGAGCCAGCGCGCCTCGATGGAGGCCTCCCGGGCGATGTTGGACACGCTCGGCTCCTGGTTCGCCGAGCGTGTCCGCGGCGACGGACCGGTCCACGCGGGGTTCATCTCCGCAGAGGAGACCGCCCTCCCACACGGACATACGCCCAACGAGCGGCTCGCGGAGGGTGACCTCATCATCACCGGCGCGACGGCGAACGCCGACGGCTACTACGCCGAACTAGAGCGAACGATGTTCGTCGGCAAGCCGACCGACGAGCAGATCCACTACTTCGAGCTGATGCTGGAGTCCCAGTCCATCGCCATCGAGACCCTCGCCCCCGGGGTAGAGCTAGCGGCCGTCGATGAAGCCGTTCACGAGTATTACGCCGAGCAGGGTGTCGAAGAGCTGGCACGCCACCACGTCGGCCACAACATCGGCCTTGGCGCCCACGAGCCCCCCTACATCGACCGCGGCTGGGGAGCCTACGACTACGTCGACGAGGAGGACGCGGTCGCCAGGGCCGGCCAGGTGTATACTATCGAGCCGGGACTGTACACCGACGAGGAGGGGTACCGCCACTCCGACACCGTCGTCGTAACCGATGACGGCACGGAGCGGCTAACGGAGTTCCCCCGCGGCCTCGAGGGAAACGTCCTGCGCTAGTCGTCGGCCGTCTCGGCCTCGATGGCTTCGACCGAGGGGATATCGATCCCGCCCGACAGCGTGCGCTGGGGGAACGGAATGGTGATGTCTGCCTCGTCGAACCGCTGTTTCACGTTCGTGACGTACTCCCCGCGGATGCCGAGGTAGTCAGCCCTCGAGGGGTCCCTGATCCATACGCGGGACTGCAAGCCGACGTATGAGTCGGCCAGTTCGGTCAGCCGCACCGTCGGCTCCGGATCATCGAGGATGTCGTCGTGGCGGTCGGCCTCTTCGAGGATGATGTCGGTGGCCTGCTTGATGTCATCGTCGTAGCCGATGCCGAACACGAACTTGATGCGGAGCGTGTCCTTCGCGACAGGATTTTTTATCACATCGTCCGTGAGCTGGGAGTTCGGCACCGTCAGCAGCTCGTTATCGAACGTCCGCACCCGTGTGACGCGTAGCGAGATATCCTCGACAATGCCGGCGCGGTCGTCCCACTCGATCCAGTCGCCGATGCGGAACGGCCGGTCCGTGTAAATGAAGACCCCCGAGACGAAGTTTTTGATAACGTCCTGCATGGCGAAGCCGATTGCCAGCGTCGCGGCGGCAGCGATGGTCGCCAGCGACTGGAGGAAGCTGCCGAACCCGGCCGTGCCGAACGCGACGGCGATGGCGACGAACCCCAGCAGGATGATCGCGATGCGCCGCAAGGGCTTTTTTGCGTGGGCGTCCAATTCACGTTTCTCGAGCACCCGATCGAAAATCGGCAACAGGATCGCCCGCCCGAGTACGTAGATCAGGACGGCGACGGCGATGAAGATGACCGCCTGGCCGATGGGGTTGCCGAACTCCGGCGGGAGACCGATCCGCTGGAGCAGTTCGGCGACGAAGTTTTTCGGGGTCGCCGATGTCCCCTGCTGCAGTATCATCGCTGTACCACCGCCGTATGGCCGCGCGTCTCCACGACCGACGCATCCGTCCGGTCGGCCAGTCGGTCGGCCAGTTCCTCGGTCGTGGTGCCGCCGCGGGCGGCCCGGAGGAACTTCACCTTCACCAGCTCTCGGTCGCGGAGCTGGTCGTCAAGCTCGTCAACGACCGGGTCGATACCCCCTTTCCCGACCCACACCGTCACATCGAGGTCGTGGGCTCCGGAACGGATGTCCTCACTCACAGGCCGGGCTCCGAGTGGGGACGATTCAAGCCTTCCGGTCGGCCCTGAGCGCCGGCTCAGCGGTACGGGTACCGCGCCAGTGCGCCGCAGTCACAGGCGACGACGACGTGACCGTCCTGCAGGCGTACCCTGGCGTTCCGGCCCGGTAGGAGGAAGGCGTCACACCGGTCACAGGTGAACCGCCGGAACTCCCGCGGGAGCCCACAACGGTTGCGCTCAGCCACCCGCCGGGCGCGCCGGACGTACGCCCGCGCACGGTCCTCCTCACCCTCGCGGACGGCCTCGCGGGCAAGGTCGGCCAGCCGGTCGATGCGTCGTTCGGCGATGCTCACGCCGGCGCTTGGCCGCCCGCCGATAAGTAGCCGCCGCTACGGCCAGGTGCCGGCCTGGTTGTAGGCGTCCAGCACCCGCTCGATGGCGACGACGTACGCTGCCGTCCGGAAGTTCGGCGCCCCAGTCCGCTCGTAGGCGTCGACCAGCCCCTCGAATGCCTCCACGATGATCCGCTCCAGCTCGTCGTTCACGCGCTCCTCCGTCCAGTAGAACCGCTGGCGGTTCTGCACCCACTCGAAATAGCTCACCGTCACGCCGCCGGCGTTCGCGAGGATGTCCGGGAACACCTCCACGTCAGAGTTCGTGAGCACGTCGTCGGCATCCGGCGTTATCGGCCCGTTGGCCGCCTCCACCACGACATCGGCGCTTACCTCCGGCGCCAGCTCCGCGTCGATAGCGTTCTCCAGCGCGGCTGGGATGAGCAGGTCCACCTCCAACGTCAGCAACTCGTCGTTGGTGAGCTGTTCGGTCGCCTCCGGATAGCCGGTGACGCTGCCGGTCTCGTCCTTGTGGCTCTTCACGGCGTGGGCGTCCAGCCCCTTTGGGTTGTACACCGCCCCGGAGGAGTCCGACACCGCTACCACCGTCGCGTCCAGTTCGGACTCTAGCAGCTTCGCGGCGACGGAGCCGGCGTTGCCGTACCCCTGGACCGCGACGGAGGCGCCCGCTATCTCCTTGTCCAGGTAGTCGAACGCCTCGCGGGCGGTGAGCATCACCGACCGGCCGGTGGCCTCCACTCGGCCTGCCGAGCCCCCCGAGTCCGGCGCCTTCCCCGTGATAACGCCGGGAGCGGTCGTGTTCTCCAGAGTTTCGTAGGTGTCCTTTATCCAGTTCATCTCCCGCTGGCCGGTGTTGACGTCCGGGGCGGGGATGTCCCGGTTTTCGCCGATAATCGGTCGCAGTTCGATCGCGAACGAGCGTGTTACCCGCTCCAGCTCCTCAGCGGAGTGGTCTCGCGGGTCGATGACGATACCGCCCTTACCGCCGCCGTAGGGGATGTCCACGACCGCGCACTTGTACACCATCCACCCCGACAGCGCTTTCACCTCGTCCCGGGAGACGTTCGGGTGGTACCGGATGCCGCCCTTGTAGGGGCCGCGGTCACCGTTGAATTGCGATCGAAACGCCTTGAACACAGACAGGGACCCGTCGTCCATCTCCACGGAGAGGTTCGTCTCCAGCACCCGTTCCGGGCGCTTGAACCGCTCGAGGCGGTCAGGAGCGATATCGAGAAACGCCGCGGCGTCGTCGACCTGCTCCCTGAGGCTCTCGAACGGATTGGCCTCGCTATCGGAGTCGGACATACACCTGCAGTCGGTCAGTTGGCTCTTAACCGTGTCGACCACAGAGCAGCTGCGGTCAGGTGTCCCAATGGGTCTTGCACTCCGGACAGACGACCCGCGACCAGGAGAGTCCGGAGCGTTTTGTGAGTGTCCCCTCCCCGCAGTGTGGGCAGGTCGCCTCCAGGTTGTCGATGTCCGCCTCGGCGACCAGCAGGCTCACTTGGCGGTCCCGCTTGGCCAGCCGATCGGTGAGTCGATCGACCTCGTTCTCCAGTTGTTCGACACGGTCCCGCAGCGCCGTGTCCTCGTCGTCGACCATACCAACACCACGGCTCCCGGACGGTTATTATGCTCGGAGTCCGCGGGCGGAGCGGTCGCTCACGGTTGTAGAGCGGACACCCGGGATTGCCCGGCGTTCCGGTGCGGGTTAGCCCGCTCGCGTCCTCCACCTCGCGACCCATCGAGCGATGGATGTCCGCGGCTCCGCTGCTCGCTTCCGCGCCTGACGGAATGGCCGCGGTTAACCGCGACGGTGCGCCCCTGCAGGCGCCCGTTCGCGGACCGCCATCCCCGACGGACGAGGCTT
>CAZLOO010000090.1:0-7759 GCA_964561055.1 uncultured Halobacteriales archaeon | reverse complement strand
TGTGAGCCGTTCCCGTAGAGCCAAGTAGCCCCACCTCTTCGCCCGACCATGCGCGCGTACGCACCGGGGAGCGTCACGACGCTGTTCGTGCCGGCCGTCGAGGAGCACCGGTCCAGGGGGATTAGCTTCACCACTGAGAAGGGGGTAGCCACCGACCTCAACCGCTCGGCCAGCGACGAGCCGACGGTTTCCCTGGGTGGCGAGCGTACCGCCTTCGAGCCCGTTGAGCGCGCTCTCTCGAAGCTCGGCGTCGCCCCGCACGTGGAACTCACCGCAGACGTGCCGGTTGGCTGTGGGTTCGGCGCCAGCGGCGCCGCGACGCTGGCGACCGTGCTGGCCGCCAACGAGCTGTACAGCCTCGGTTATGACCGTGAGGCGCTGGTGGAACTGGCCCACGGTGCGGAGATGGCCGCGGGCACCGGCCAGGGGGACGTGTTCGTCCAGGCGCTTGGCGGGCTGGTGTGGAGCGGCCGGCCGGACGGCCCGCCGGCCCGGGTCGAGCGCTCCGAGCCGGTAGAGTACGCCACCTACGGCGACATCCCGACGGCAGACGTGCTCGACGACGCCGCGGCAGTCCAGCGGGTCCGGAACGCCGGCTCCGAGCTGATCGATGAGTTCGACCCGGAGGGGCCACTTGAGGGCGTGTTCAGCCTGGGCTGGAGGTTTGCCCGCCGCACCGGTCTCCCCACCGAGCGAGTGACTGATGTCGTCGAGCGCGTCCAAGACGCCGGCGGCGCCGCAACGATGGCAATGGTCGGGGAGTCCGTCGTCGGCGTCGGCACTGACGGTGTGCTCCCTGAGCGCACCCGTATCACCACAGAGGGCGCTCGTGTGCTCGGCTAATCGCCGCTGACAGGGTCTGAACCCCGCCGGAACGAGCCTCTTCAGCGCTCCTCGCGCAGTTCCGTCAGCGCCGCCTCCGTCGGTTCGGAGTCCCCATCGACGGCCGCCTCCAGTGCCCGGAGGAACAGCTCCGCGGCTAGCCCGGGGAGCTCGACAAACCACTGGCCGCCGGCGTCGGGCGCGTAGTCGTCGAACCCCTCGTACAGCTGCTCGACGGCGCTGCTCGACAGCGACAGCATCACCGTTACCGTCGGCTCGGCATCGCCCGTAAAATCGACGGCTGCGGCGTCGGCGGCGGCCGTCTCCCGTAGCTCCTCGATGGCAGCGTGGAGCCGACGCACCTCGTCGGCGGTGTGCTCGAAGACGAGCCGGTTGTCCTCAGCGCCCGGGCCGAGCCGGCCCCGACAGCGCTCTAGTAAGGTCTCGCAGTCCTCGTCGGTCAGGTGTAACAGAAGGTGGCGCTCCGGCTGGTAGTCCGCTACCGCCCGGACGGTCGGGAGCTCCGTCCCCGGGCCGGCGACCCCGTCGATGTCGGCCATGCGCTGCCTTCGAGGGGATGGGTAAAAACACGAACGGCAGTAGCAGCCGGGGCGAACGACGGACGCGCTACTCCCCGGCGGCCTCAACGACCTCGTAGCTGATGTTCTGCTCGCTGAGACGGTCAGTGTGTTCCGAGAGCCGCGGGGCCACCGCCACCAGCAGCACGTCCAGGCCGCGCATCGCCGCCTCTTGAACGCCGGTCGGCGTGCCGAACCGGAAGGCCGGCTCCAGGCCGGCACTCCGGACGGCAACCAGCGCCTCCGTCCCGGCGACGGCCACCCGGTCGTGCTCGGCGGCGCGCTCGGCCAGCGCCGCGGAGTCAACCGCCCGACTCCCCCCGTCCTGAACTCGGGGGACTGACACCACCGTTACGGTGCCGAGGTCGTAGTCGATGACGCCCTCGAAGTCCGTGATGCCGACGTCCTCGCCCGCCTCAGCGGCGGTCACCGCCACTGCCGTTGGGCTTCCGGCGTCTCCGGGGGTCGCCCGAAGAACTCCGTCCTGCATCGACAGCGAGACGGTGTCGCCCTCGGCGACGGAACCGGTGGCGATGACGGTCTCTATCTCCACCTTCCCGATGACGTCCTCGGCCACGTGGTCGATGAAAGAGCGTATCTCGTCGGTCCGGGAGATGAGCCAGTCTACCCCCTCTTTCGTGACCTCATAGCGCCCGCGGCCGTGCTTTTGGAGGTAGCCGTCCTCGACGAGCCCCTGGACGTAGTCGCTCACCGCTTGAGCGGTGATACCGATGTCGTCGGCGATCTCACGCTGGCTGACCGCCGGCTGACGCTCGGCGATACCGACCAGTATCTGGTAGCGGGTCGCGTTGCGCTTGCTTCGGAGGACGCCCTCGGCCTCCCGCTGGGGATCGGTCGGCATCTCTACCCGACCTTATGACCGGAGCCACTTCCCGTTAGCGCTTCCAGTTGTCTCCTGACCCGGTTCGAGCGGTGGATTTACAACTTCACTTGTTTCGTAACAAGTATATTTTTTTCCCACACCATCGAGGTTGGGGCCCGGTCAGTTCCCGATGGGACCGGCGTCCTCGGAGCGGTACCCCAGCAACTGCGGGTGGCCGTCTGCCGAGAGCAATACTGGGTGGAACGGCTCATCGGCGCGGAGCGCCCGCCCGTCGTCGGTCTCGGCGTACATCTCCCCCGCCCCGACACGACGGAAGTTCTCGGCGTGTACGCTGTACTCGCGGCCGGGCGCCTTCTCGATGGTATCGTACACCCGGTAGCGGGTCGTGGGGGTCGGCTCGGGTTCCCCCGGGAGCACACCCGTGTGCCGGAGGAACGCCAGCAGACAGTCGTAGGCGTTCTCCGCAGCGGCCTTCGACCCCTGGTAGCCGGCCTCGACGTTCACGAAGCGAGGGAGGTTCACGCTCCGGCTCTCGACGGCCCCGGTGAAGTCGGCGGCGTGGGACAGCGGGAGCGCCCGCATAAGGGCTGCCTTCTCCGGATCCGGGTCCGCCAGCGTGCCGAACGGCTTCTCGAACGACACCGTCGAGTGGAACCCCAGCGCGAGACAGCCGTCAATGACCTTCAGCAGGTCTGCTGCCAGCGCCCGCTCATGGCTATCGGCCCCGGGGTCGCCCGGGAATACCCGGTTGAGGTCCTCGTCGACGTAGCGTTCGCCGGTCGCCAGCGCCCGCTCGTTGGCGATCACCAGCCGCGCCGGCCGCTGGACTCGGTCGATCGGTCCCTCCGAAAGCAGCCGCTCTATCGCCCATACCCCGCACGGCTCGTCGCCGTGGATTCCGGCGACGGCCGCGACCGACGGCTTCCCCTCGCCGAGCGTCTCGACGCGCATAGTGATGTTTTCGCCGGTCCGCTCCAAGAGCGTTCGGCCCTATCGCCCGTGGACAGTGACGCTACCGAGCGTGCCAAACCGAGCCTCGATGGTGTCACCCGGCTGCAGCGGGACGATATCTGTCATCGATCCGGTGACGACGATGTCTCCGGCGGACAGTGACTCCTCGTGTTCGGTGAGCGTGTCAGCGAGCCAGGTGAGGACGTTAGTCGGCCCGCCGAGCACGTCCGTTCCGGTGCCGGTTGCGGCGACGGCGCCGTTACGCCGCACCACCACCGACTCGGCGGCCAGATCCACCGCCGTCGGGTCCGCGAGTCGGCCGGCGTGGGCGATCCGTCCGGAGAGAGTGTTGTCCGCGATGGCCTCCGGCCCAGTGATGTCCCAGTCAACGGTACGACAGTCCGCCACCTCGATGGTTGGCACCACCGCCCGCGTCGCCGCGAGGACCTCCAGCGTGCTCGCGCCCGGGGGGACGCTCTCTTCCAGCAGAAAGGCTATTTCAGGCTCGATGACGGGGTCAACCATCCCGTCGATTGGAACCTGGCCCTCACCCCGGACGGTTCCCTCAAGGATGCGGCCAAAGGCAGGGTCGTCGCGTCCGAGTCGCTCTTGGACAGCCTCGCTGGTGAACCCCACCTTGTAACCGACGCGCTCGCCCTCCTCGGCCGACCGCCGCTTCAGTAGCTCCCGCTGAACGGCGTAACCGTCCGCCTCCGTCAGGTCGTGCTCTTCGCGGATCGGAGAGAGCGGTTCCCCGGTCCGGTAGGCCTCGTACAGCCGCTCGCCGAGCCGACTCGCCGTCCTCGCCTCAAGACTCATACTGGCTGCTCGCGCGGACGAGCTATAAGTCCGGGGCCGGTTCTGGCAGGCCACGATGAGTCCGGAACGACGGCGCTTGGCCTGGGGTGGGAGTTAACTGTCCCTCCTCTGTAGCCACGGCCATGTCAGACAGACCCACAGGGACGCTGGCGTACTTGGAGTCTCCCGGCAACGTGGAGATACGGGAGTATGAGGTACCGGAACCCGAGCCAGGTGCCGTGCTCACCGAAGTCGAGCAAGCGAACGTCTGCGGGTCGGAACTGCATATCTGGCGAGGATTTCACCCGGAGGTGAAAGAGGGTGTACTCGGCCACGAGGCGGTATGCCGTGTCGCGGAACTAGGCGAGGGCGTCGAGACTGACTTCGCCGGCCGACCCATCGAAGAAGGTGACATGATTGCGCCGGCGTACTTCCTCACTTGCCGGCGCTGCCCCGCCTGTCAGGAGGGGCAGTTCAATCTCTGTAAGAACGTCTACCGCCACTGGTCGAAGCCGCCTGAGGAGCCGCCACACTTCCACGGGACGTTCGCGACACACTACTACGTCCACCCGGATCAGTACTTCTACCGGCTGCCCGAGGGATTGGACCCAGGTATCGCGGCCGCGGCTAACTGCGCCCTTAGCCAGATGCTGTTCGGCCTTGACGAGGTCGGCGTCGATGACGGGGATACGGTCGTCGTCCAGGGAGCGGGCGGCCTGGGACTGAACGCGCTTGCTGTCGCCACCGAGCGCGGCGCCGAGACCATTGTCATTGAGGGCGTCGACGGCCGCATCGACCGCGCGCGCGCCTTTGGTGCCGACCACGTGGTCGACTTCCGCGAGTACGATACCGTTGACGCCCGCGTCGGGCGGGTGCAGGAACTAACCGACGGGATCGGCGCGGATGTCGGTGTCGAAGTGGCGGGCGTCCCCGAGGCGTTCGCCGAGGGGGTACGCCTGCTCCGGGACGGCGGGCGGTTTCTAGAGGTTGGCAACGTCAACCCCGGTCAGACGACGGAGTTCGATCCTGGGACGCTCACCCGGAAGGCGGTGCAGATCGTGCCAGCGA
Source organism: uncultured Halobacteriales archaeon (assembly GCA_964561055.1). Lineage (GTDB taxonomy): Archaea > Halobacteriota > Halobacteria > Halobacteriales > Haloarculaceae > CAZLOO01. The sequence continues at coordinate 2,698 of CAZLOO010000090.1, read as the reverse complement.
TCCGTTACGACCCGTGGTACCTCCGGCGGGCGCTCTCATTTCTCGCAGACCACGCAGAGGACTATCCGTACGCCGATCTCGTTGACGCGCACTTCGACTTGGTCGACGTGGACGACGCTCTCCAGCGGTCGGACAGCCGCGAGGTGACCAGGGCGGCGCTCCACCCCTGACGCGCGTCAGGGACGGACAACGACGTTCTGCAGGTCCCCACCAGCCTCCAGCGCTCGGACGTTGTCCGCGACGACGTCAGCTAGCCGTGGCCAGTGCTGGGGGTTGTGGCCACCGGTGTGTGGCGTTATCAGCACGTTGCCAAACCCCCAGAGTTCGTGGTCCGCCGGCAGCGGCTCCGGGTCGGTGACGTCCAGCGCGGCGCCCCCGATGTCGTTGCGCTGGACCGCGGCCGTCAGCGCGTCCGTGTCGACGATGCCACCGCGGGCGACGTTGACGACGACTGCCTTCGGCGGGAGCGTCGCCAGCGCCGCCCTGTCGATGAGGTTCTCCGTCCGATCGGTGAGCGGACAGGCCAGCACGACGTACTCCGAGCGCGCCAGGACGGAGTGGACCGCTTCCGGGTCGTAGCCGACTACCTCGTCAGCCGGCCCGCCCTTCGAAGGGGTGTGTCTGACCGCCAGCGTCCTTGCCCCGAAGGCATTCAGCCGCTCGACCACGGCGGTCCCGATGGAACCCTGCCCGACGACCGTGGCCGTCGAACCGGCGAGTTCCCCCGACTGGAAGTGACGCCATTCCCGGCGCTCCTGGCGGCGTATCCCTTCGTGGAGGTTCCGGGCGAACACCAGCATGTAGCCAACCGCCTGCTCGGCGATGCCGGGGACATGGATGCCGCCAGCGTTTGTGACGACGACACCTCGCTCCAGCAGCGTCTCCATCGGCAGGTGATCTGTGCCGGCAAACGCGCAGGCGAACAGCTCCAAGCTCTCGGCGTGAGAAAGCAACGCCTCGTCGATGCCGATGCCGGTCACCACGGGCGCGCCGGCGACGAGCTCCCGCTCCTCGCTGGGCGTCGCCGCGCGGACCACCCGGTGGTCGGGGAGCCGTTCGCGCAACGCCTCGGCGTAGGCATCGGTACTTAGCCCCTCCGTCCCCTGGCGGAGCACGACGACGTCCGGCGAGGGACTCACGTCCGCTGGACAGCCGCGGTCGACGCCTCAATGCCGTCGGCGATGATTTCCAGGGCGGTATCCACCAGGTCACGGGTGATCACCAGCGGCGGGATGAGGCGGAGCACCTCATTCGTGCGGCCGGCCTTCCAGACGAGCACGCCGTTCTCCAGGCAGTAGCGCTGGATGTCGGCGACAATCTCCTTGCCGCTCTTCTCCTCGGTGTCGGCGAACTCCGCGCCGATGAACAGCCCCTGGCCGCGGACGTCCACCAGCGCGGGTACCCGCTCGGCCACTTCTCGAAGGCGCGTGCGGATCGCCTCGCCGAGTTCTCGAGTGTGCTCGAGGATATCGTGGGATTCAATGTATTCGATGGCGCGGATACCGCCGACCATCGCCGGAACGTTCCCCCGGAACGTGCCGATGTGGCCGCCCGGGCCCCAGGTGTCGAGGTCCTCGTGGTACATCATCGCGCCCAGCGGGAGGCCGGCGCCGCCGATGCCTTTCGCCATCGTGACAGCGTCCGGCGTGACGTCGTACCACTCGCTAGCGAACCACTTCCCGGTGCGGCCGAAGCCGGACTGTATCTCGTCGGCAATCAGCGGGATGCCGTGCTTGTCGCTCAGCTCTTTCAGACCCTTCATGAACCCCTTCGGCGGAACGACTATCCCTCCCTCGCCCTGGATCGGCTCAACCCAAATGCCCGCGGGGTCGTTCAGCCCGGAGTACGGATCCTCTAGGATCTCCTGGACTGCCTCCAGCGCGCGGGCACAGGACATCTGTCCGCAACACTCCCCCACCACGTCGCCACAGCCGACCGGGCACACCGCCTCGGCGTCGGCGTCGCCGGCGCGTTCGCGGTAGGGGTACGGGTACGGTAGGTGGACCGTGTCCGGCAACAGGGGTGTATAGTTCTTTTTATACTTCTTCCCGCCGGTGAGGCTCAGCGCGCCGGCGGTGCCGCCGTGGTAGGAGCCCCGGAACGCGATCAACCCGGTCCCGCCGGTGTTGTGCTTGGCGAGTTTTATTGACCCCTCGATGGCGTCGCTTCCAGAGGGGCCGCCGAACACGACGCGGTTATGATCCTGGAGGCCGCCGGGCGCGATCTCGTTCAGTTTCTCGATGAACTCCACACGAGCTTCGGTGGGGAAGTCAATGGTGTGGACCAGCTCCTCTGTCTGCTCGTTCACCGCCTCGATGACGTAGGGGTTGGAGTGGCCGACGTTCAGCACGCCGATTCCGGCGAAGAAGTCGATAAACGTGTTTCCGTCGGCGTCGCGGAGGGTCGCCCCCCGTCCTTCCTTCGGAGCGATGGGGACGGACCGCGGGTAGGCAACGGCGTTCGAGTCCACCTTCCGCTGTCGGTCCAGCAGCTTCTTCGACTTCGGCCCCGGTATCGGGGTGCTCACATTCGGGGCGTCGTCGAAATGCAGCTCGTGAATCGGCGGTCCGACGCTCATAGTCGAAGGGTCGGCCGACTGTATAAAATAGGTTTGCCCCGGGTGGACACCCTCCGCTGGGACACCGTCACGACGCCGCCGATTCTCGGGGTCGTTCCCGTCGATACCGCCGGGCGGTCC
>CAZLOO010000089.1:0-7787 GCA_964561055.1 uncultured Halobacteriales archaeon | reverse complement strand
GCCCCACAAGGGCAGACGTCACGTTGTGTTGTTCGCTGAGCGATGCCGACCCCTCGTGCGGCGTAGCCTCAAACCCCCGGAGACGGTCGGCGCCGTTGAGCGGGAGAGGTCGGACCCGATCCCCGGCCCATGTGCGCGTTCCCTTACCTCGGAACCGACGCTGATTGTTCGGACGATGCCTTGATTATCAGTCCAGGGTCGGAGGAGCCGTCGCTCCCGATAGGGCACTCGCCGTCGAGCCGGTGGCAGCCGCCGTTGGCTGGCCATCCCCTACTCCCGTACAGCAACAGATATTTCCATCAACGCCCGTCAGAGAGGCTCTTCTTCCAATCCCTGGTAGATAGTAACAATTCGCGGTAACGTAAGTCTAATATAAGCAGGTGGTAATCCATCGCACATGGGGGTGGAACGCATCGCCGCCGGGGGTGGGTGGCGGGAACTGCTTGAGGTCTGCTCCGAGGGTGTCGCCATCACCGACGACGGCCGATTCGCCGACGTCAGCAACGACTTCGCACGGCTTCACGGGACCGACCCGGAGAGCATGAAAGGTGTCCACTGGGAGACGCTGTATACGGGGCCGCCCGGAAAGGACCTGGAGGACGACGTGCTGTCGCCGCTTGAGCACGGCGAGACCTGGCAGGGGACCGTCACAACCAGCTTGGAGGACGCTACCGCTCTCACGGAGACGCTTGTGCTCCGAGGCCTGACCGACCGGCGAGTCGCGTGGGCCGTTCGGGACGTCGAACCGGCCGAAGAGCCGGACTCCACCCCAGCGCACGCTACCACCCGGCCGTACCGGACGCTCGTGGAGTCGTTCCCGAACGGCGCGGTGTCGCTGTTCGACACTAACCTTCGGTACACGGTCGTTGAGGGGCGGGTGTTCGACGAACTGGACGTCAGCCCCGACGATATGGAGGGCGAACGGCTGGTTGATGTCCACTCCGAGGAGTTCACCGAGAACAACTACCACCACTACGAGGCCGCGTTGGACGGGGAGTCCCGGGAGTTCAAGTTCGAGTTCGGTGGCCGGTGGTACCGGGGCCACACCCTCCCGGTACGGGACGACGACGGGCGGGTGATTTCGGGGGCGGCGATGACACAGGACATCACGCCGCTACACGACCGTGAACAGGCGCTACAGCGCCGCCGCGACGAGTTGGCGACGCTCAACCAGATCAATGAACTCCTGCTGGCGGTTACTAAAGAACTGGTGGAGTCGAATAGCCGCGAGGCCGTCGAACAGGCCGTCTGCGAGCGGCTGGCCGACTCCGGACTGTACGACCTCGCATGGATCGGCCAGGCGGCGCCGGACGGGGCCGGTATCGCCGTCCGGACCGATGCCGGCGATCCTCCGGACTACTTGACGGCGATCTCCGACGGCGACGGCATACTTACCGCCCGCGGGCCGGCCGGCGAGGCGCTCCGGACACAGTCGGTCACTGTCGCGAGCCCGGGCGAGGCCGCACTGGAGCCATGGACGGAGGCCGCCCGCGAGGCGGGATTCACGGGGGTCGCGGCCGTCCCGTTACACCACGAGGGGGCCGTTCACGGGGTGTTGCTGGTCCACACCGCTCGCAAAGCGGGAATCAGCGAGCGCGAGCGCGCCGGGCTGGCGGTGCTGGGCCGGATGGTGGGGTTCGTCATCGAAGCAATCGGCCGCCGGAAGCTATTGTTCACCGAGACGGTGACCGAACTGGAGTTCCACGTAGCGACGCCTGACAGCGGCCTCATGCGAGCCGCCAGCCGGCTGGACTGTACGCTCGCGCTCGACGGGTACGTCGCCGCCGAGGACCGGTGGACGCTGTATCTTGCGGTCACGGGGACCGCGCCCGACGACGTGGCCGCAGCGTTGGCAGAGGAGACCGGCATCTGTCAGCCCCGGGTGCTCGACGACGACGAGACAGGCGGCCGCGTCGAAGTTGTCGTCAAGGAGCCGCCGCTGCTGAACGCGGTCGACTACGGGACCGCCTCGGTGACCGTCGCGGAGGCCGATCCCGACGGACTCCGGCTGGTCCTGGAGCTGCCGGTCAACGTCGATGTCCGGCGGGTGGTCAGCCAGGTCCGGACGGCCTATCCGGGCGCTGAGCTGATCGCCAAACGCGGGCGCGAACGCGGCGCCACCGTCTTGGGTCGACCTGACGGTGTGCTCGGGGAGTTGACCGATCGCCAACAGGAGGTCCTTGAGGCAGCCTACCGCGCGGGCTACTTCGAGTGGCCACGGGAGAGCTCCGCTGAGGAGGTCGCCAAGGCGCTGGAGCTGTCGGCCGCGACCCTGCACGGCCACCTCCGAAAGGCCGAGCGGACCGTGCTGTCGGACCTATTCAATGACGGATAACGGGGCCTCCACATCGAATCGACGGACCAGTCACGATCGGTAGCCACGGGGATCGGAGACGGAAGACACGCCCGGCGTGGCGCCGCCGAGCCGCGGCTGCTCTTAGTCGGTATCGAGACGCCGACTCACCGGGGGAACGTTCGGCATCTCGCCCGAGAGCGCCGGTGACCGATGAACAATGACCCAGCAGGGCTGGCATCCAGCCACCTCCGAAAGGCTGGGATCTCTCCGGTAGGGAACGGTATGCTGTTCCCCCAGAGTGACAGCTCACTTCGACCGGTGGTCGGTCTCGAACAGTTCGCCCAGGATGGCGTCCTCGGCCTTCCGGAGGTGGCCGTGCAGGGTCGGCGCCGAGATGTCGAGCGTCTCGGCAACTTCCTCACCGATGGAGTCCCGCGGCCGCCGGAAGTGACCCGCCCGGTAGGCTACCTCCATGGGTCGAGGCCGCGTCGGTCGTGCTCGTGGCCGCTATCCACGGTCGGGACGTGACTGACCGCCAGTCGTTCATCGGACCGGACGACTACCTAACTCAGAGAGGGTTCGAGGCGGCGGTCGGGCTGTTCGCGCGTGCCTGTGAAGCGCTTCGATACGGGGACTGATCACAGGCCGTAGCCGTGGCCAAGCGCCGCGACGACTGGATATACGGCTATCAGGCCGACAAAGGCGGTCTGGCGGGCGGGCGTCTCGAGCCCGATCGCGAGCAGAGCGAGCAGCGCCAGGGGGAGCGCGACCGTCAGCCAGAACGCCACGGCGACGACCAGCCGGCGGAGCTGCCCGCCGGCGGTACTGGCCCTGGGCGTGGAGGGAGGGGCGGGGAACCAGTTCACAGTGGAACGTGTGGGCCTACCCACATAAAGCCGGCCAACGCTCAACCGCGCGTTTGGCCTATCCGCCGGACGATTTCGTGTGTGTGAGTACCTGACAACCTGGCGGAAAGATTAATAAACCGGCACCAAAATCAAGGTGTACGCCAGGCCACAGACGGCTGGCGGGTGACACGCATGGACGCGATCACGACCTTCCCGGGTTGCGCCGCGGCTCACAGCGGCGGCCCCGTCGGTAATCACCGCCCGTGGTATGCCGGGAAGGATGATCGCATGTCCGTGCGGTTCACCCCGCTTGCTCGGGCCGCCGCCGACGCCGCCGCGTGAACGAGGGGATGCGGTACCCCCCACCGGTGGTCGAGGCGGACCTGGGCAGGGTTCTCCTTGACTCACCGGTGTGATAGCGGCGCGACGGCGCACAGCGAGCAGCCGACACCACGACCCCCGCGGAGGAGGTACCGCCCGGTATCGGGTACGGGTTCGACACCCGGCGGGGGCGTATGGCTCTCCATGACCCGGCCTCGACGGTGGCGGCCACCGTCGAGGTCACCCTGTGGGTGCCCCGTGGCGCAGCCGGCGACCTCCGTGCGGGCACGCGGGAGGTGCTCGACGGGGTCGACGCCGTCCGGGCCGTCGAGGCGTTCGAGATCGAGGCCGTCCGGCCGACGGCGACGGACATCCGGCTGGACCTCGAGGCGGAGCTGCAGCTCCCCGCCGGCGCGGACGCCGAGACGGCCCTGACCGACGGCTTCGGCGTGCTGTCGGCGACGGCGCTGGCGGTCGGGAACGGCGCGGAGTAGCCGCCCGGCAACCAATGGAGGTTTGCCCTCGCGGCCGCCACTCTTCTCCATGTGGCCGTGGGCACACGCGGCGGTGGGCTACCTCGCCTACCGGCTTCTCGGCAGGCGGGCCGGCCGACCGCCCGACCCCGCGGCAGTGATCGTGCTCGGCTTGACTACCCAGCTCCCGGACGTGATCGACAAGCCGCTGGGCTGGTATCTCGGCGTGCTCCCTGCGGGCCGGTCGCTGGCGCACTCGCTGCTGTTCGCGGGGCTGGTCTGGGCGGTCGTCTACAGCGCCGCCCGCCGGTACGACCGCCCCCGGCTGGCCGGTGTCGCGGCGCTTGGCTACCTGAGCCACCTCGCCGGCGACAGTTACCGGGCGGTCCTGTCCGGGGAGTTCGAGGGGTTGCTCTTCCTTGCATACCCGTTCGTTCCGGTCCCGGAAGACCCATCTGAGATCGGGCTGTTCTATCTCATCCGGACCCAGCAGCTCGATTCGTTCTTTCTCGCTGAGCTGGCGCTGACCGTCGCGGCGGTCGGGCTCTGGCTGGCCGACGGTCGACCGGGTCTCCGCGTGCTCGCGGACTGGCTGCCATGGACGGCGGCCAGCTCACGGGCGGAGTGACCCCTCGCTTGCCTGCCCTTGCAAGGGGGCTGGCCGGCGGGCAACAGCTACATGTAGGGGGACTCCTCAGCTTCAAATAATAGTGACCGAGGTCGGGAATCCAGGCGGGCTCGCACCGGACGTCGAGCGGCTGGTGGAGCTGGCTCGCGGCCTCGAAGCGGCCGCGCCCGCGGGCGACATCCTCGACCTGCTGGCGGTCGGCGCGGGCGTCAAGCCGATGGCAGCGGTAGCGACCTGCTTCACCGACACCGGCGCGCCCGCCTGGGGGCCCGTCGAGAAGGACTCGGGACTGCGACGCGGGGACGTGGGCGACCGTCTCGACGCGCTCGCCTTGGAGTGGCACCTCCAGCCCGTCGAGACCGTCCAAGAGGACGGGACCGCCGTCACCTGGTACGAGCTGCTATGTGGCCAGGGCGGGGTGGCGTCGTTCGTCGAGCGTACCGGGCCGCTGCCCGGCGACCGGACGGAACGGCAGTACGGCCGGGCGCTGGGCTATCCCTCCTCGGCGGTGGACTGGTTCGTCGGCCACAACGGTGGCGATCGCTCCGTGTTCGACGTCATCCGGACGAGCGGGCGCGAGGAGCGGGGAGTAACTCTAGCCGCAAGCGTGCCGTACGTTCCCGCGCCCACCCCACGGGGCGCTGCCGACGCCATCGACGACGGCCGACGGCTGACGGAGGCGCTGGGCCGGCTGGATAACGCCGCCGGCGGGTGCGTCGCCGAGGAGTTGCTCGGCGAACGCATCGACGCCACCCTGACCGAGCGGGACGCCGACGTGACCACCCGCTGGCGCGACCCGCTACACCGCGCGATGCACTCAAACGCGCGGGTCTAACCGTCCAACCGGCCGTCGACCAGCCGCAGCCGGCGGGCGAACCGGTCGGCGAGCCGCGGGTCGTGACTGGTCGCGACCAGCGCCGTCCCGGTATCGGCCCGGAGGTCAAACAGGAGGTCCAGCACGCGGTCGGCAGCCGCGGGGTCGAGCTGACCGGTGGGCTCGTCGGCCAGCACCACGTCCGGCCGGTTGACCAGCGCCCGCGCGACGGCGACACGCTGACGCTCGCCGCCGGAGAGTGTCGGCGGGTACTGGTCGGCGACGTCGGCGATGTCCAGCCGATCGAACAACTCCGACAGCCAGGGCTCATCGGGGCTGCCGGCGTGTTCAGCAGGGAGGGCGGCGTTTTCGCGAGCCGTGAGGTCCTCCACCAGCCGGAAGGTCTGGAACACGAAGCCGATGGTCTCCCGCCGGACCCGGGCGCGCTCGCGTTCAGGGAGGCCGCTGGCGTCCCGACCGCCGACCCTGACGACCCCCTCGTCGGGCGCCGCAAGCAGCCCCAGGACGGAGAACAACGTCGTCTTGCCGGAGCCGCTGGGGCCGCGAACGAGAAGCGAGTCGTCCGGCGCCACCGACAGCGATACGCCGTCGAGAACGGCCCGCCCCCCGCGGTCCACCCGCAGGTCGCTGGCGTCCAGTGCCGGCGGCGGGTCCTGGCTCATGTCGATACCGGGCGTTCCCCCGCCGGCGACGTGAGTACTGTGGTCGGCTGCTCAGAGCGCAACGATGGCGGCGCCGCCGGCGACCGCCAGCAGGCCGAGGCCGACACACACCCCCCAGAAGGCGACCCGCTCGACAATCCGCAGCAGGGCGTCGATAGTGAGGTAGCCCACGACAGCGCTGACGAGGATGGCGACGGCGGCGGCCGTCGCGGAGATACCGGGCAACCCCTCAGTGAGAAAACCAAGGAGGCCAGCACCGAACGCTGCCGGGATCGAGAGCAGGAATGAGAGCCGGAACGAGGAGGGGCCGTCGTGACCCCGCAGGAGGAGCGCGCCGGTGGTCGTGCCCGAGCGTGACACCCCTGGGAGGATGGCGACGCCCTGCATCGCGCCGACCAGCAGCGCGTCGAGCAGGTCCGTGCGGTCGCGGCTGCCGCCCGTGCCGCCGGCGACCCGCTGGAGGACGCCCGTGGCGATCAAGAGGACGCCGATCAGCGCGACGAATGCACCCCCAGAAAGCGCCGAGGCCAGCCCCTGGAGAGCGAGGAAGGCGACGCCGCCGACCGCGACCGAGATCAACGTCGCGACGGCAAGGAACTGCAGTTCCGCGGGCCGCTCGAGCGTCTCCCCGTCGAGGCGGTCCCGGAGGTCGGTCGCGATGGCGCGCAGTTCCGCCCGGTAGTAGGCGGTCGCGGACAGCCCGGTGCCAGCGTGGAGGAACAGCGAGAACTCCGCGGCCGCGCCCTCGGGAGCGTCCGTGAGGACGGACAGCAGCAGGGTGACCTGGCCCTCGCTGGAGACAGGGAGCCACTCGAACACCCCCTGGACCAGCCCCACCAGTAGCGCCAGCAGCAGGTCACCGTCCATACTGCCTCCCCGGAGGGGCCCCACATCAGCGGTTCGCTCTCGGGCGGGACCGCAAGCGCTACCGCCGGGGCGGTCCCGGTCGGAGTGTGAACGATCGCATCCGCGCGAAGCCGCCTGCCACCGAGGCCGATCGCTGGACGGAGACCACAATCCGGGCAGTCCGGTTCGACGACACCCAAGGACAGTACGTGATCACCGTCACCGACGGGACCGAGGTAAGGGTGTCGCAGGCGGTGTTCGAGCTGTTCGTGGGACGGCTGGAGCGGCCGGTCGACACCCCTGAGGACGCCGTTGGCGCGACGGCCTGGTACCGATGAGCGGTGCCGGTCGGCGGGGGTGGGGGTCAGGTTTATATCACCCGAACCCTGCGCGACCCCATGGACGACGGTGACGCACCACACAGCTGTACCTGCGGGGCGACGTTCGAGACGGCTGAGGAGCTGCTCCAGCACGCTCGCGAGGCCCACGACGCTACAGTTTAACTCTCAAAGGCGATGACGGCGGCGTCGTCGAGCGCGTCCCCCTCCGCGCGGGCGACGATGCGGTACTGGCGGTCGATACGCTCGCGTTGAGCAGCAGTGACCAGCGCGTAACGGTGCTCGCCGCCGTCGAGGCTCTCGACGGTGGCCGGCACCAGTGACCGGTCGGTGAGGTAGAACGCGTAGGTGAACATCTCGTTCGTCGCCCGCTCGGTGACGGCGATGGTCGCGCCCGCGGGGACGGCGTCGTTGGTTGCGAGCGCGAACTGCTTCTGCTCGGCATGGGACGGCGGTCCACCCTGAGGGACGGGCGCAGCGACACCCGCGACGGCGACCAGCAGCGCCAGCGCCACCAGCGCCGCCCGGGCGCCGCTATCC
>CAZLOO010000088.1:6210-7816 GCA_964561055.1 uncultured Halobacteriales archaeon | reverse complement strand
CGACGACGGCGTCCGCCTCCGCGCGGAGCCGGTCGACGCGGGCGAAGTCCTCCTCTCCAGAGATGCGGAGCTGTTCGCGGCGGCGCGTGGAGAGCTTCCCGTCCGCGGAGACGGCGGCGTTGACGAAGACGTACATATTCCAAGGTGGCACGGACCGGCAATCCGGGTTTCGGTGACGGATCAGACCCCGTCGAAGAAGGCCAGCCGATGGAGCCGCACGTCTTCTGTCAGTTCTGGATGGAAGGCCGTCGCGAGGACAGGACCGTCCCGGACGGCGACCGGGCGGCTCTCGAAGCTCGCGAGCACCTCGGCGCCTTCTCCCACCTCGTCGATGACGGGCGCGCGGATGAATACAGCGTGGAAGGGCTCGTTTAGCCCCGCGACGTCCAGCGCCGTCTCGAAGCTGTCGGCCTGCCGACCGAATGCGTTGCGGTCGACAGTGACGTCCACGATGTCGAGCGTGCTCACGCGGTCGTCCTTGGCGTCCCGGCTGGCGACGATGAGGCCGGCACAGGTCGCCAGCACCGGCTTGCCCGCGGCGACGTGCTCACGTATCTCCCCGTCGATGCCCTCCCGTTCGAGCAGCCGCGAGATGGTCGTCGACTCGCCGCCCGGCATCAGGAGGACGTCACACTCCGGGACGATGCCGGCTTCGCGCACCTCTCGGACCTCCGCGTCCTCGCCGTGGGCGCGGGCGGCCCGCCGTATCGCGTCGCCGTGTTCGGAGACGTCGCCTTGGACGGCGACGACGCCTGCCACGATGGTCATACTGTAGAGAGGTGCCCGGGCGCGAAAAAGCCCGCGCTCCGGAGTAGTCGGCTGCTATGGAACCGATACGACAGCGTGTGGCTGCTTGATGTTGAGCCGCCAAGCGGCCGCTTGCTGTAGGGTCGCGTGGCGGCCCTCTATGCGACGACTGTCAGTATCTTTATAAAAACGCCGAAGACGGCGCCGAACACGACGACCGTCCGGGGGTCGATACGAGGAGCGTTGCGGTCCTCGCTGTCGAAGTACCGTACCAGCCCCGCACTGGACATCAGGCCGCCGGTGTTCTGTCCACTCCCACTCATGGAGTAGTCTGGAACTGCCTGGGGAGTAAGCCTTTCGACCCGGGGCGAACACCTCGCATCGACGGTAGTCGCGGCGGGAGGGGGCGCCAGCGGCCCGGTATCGATATTATCAGTTACCCACAACTGAGGTCGTGGGCTGCCTCTTTGCTCCGCTGTGAGTCCGTTCAGCGACCGCGCAACCGCACGGCCTTTGTGGGCTCCGCGCGACCCAAAGATATGCAGACAGTCGAGGCCGCCGGCCTCCCGATCGGCGACGACCGCCCCCCACGGATCATGGGGGTACTCAACGTCTCGAGGGAGTCGCCGTACAAGCCCAGCGTGTTCGACGACCCCAGCGAGGCCGCCGCCTACGTGGACGAACGACTCATCGGCGAGGGTGCGGACATCGTAGATGTCGGCCTTGAGTCGGCTAACAAGAAGTTCGAGGTGCTCTCCGCAGAGGAGGAACTGGATCGGCTGGACGTCGCCTTGGAGACGATTGCCTCCGTCTCCGGGGACGCCGTGTTCTCCATCGAGACGCGCTACCACGAGGTGGC
>CAZLOO010000088.1:5835-6200 GCA_964561055.1 uncultured Halobacteriales archaeon | reverse complement strand
CGACATGGTCAACGACATCTGCGGGTTCGCCGATCCGGAGATGCCCCGGGTGTGTGAGGAGTACGACGCCGCCGTCTCGAAGATGGCCTCCCCGCCAGACCTGGAGCGACCGGGCGCCGTCGAGGATCACGACTGGGGGGTCAACGGGAGCTACGTCGACGAGGTGTACGAGGCCCTGAAGCTCAACGGGTTTACGGACAAAACTATCGTCGACCCCGCCTTCGGCGGCTGGTCGGAGGTCAAGACGGTCGCCGACGATCGGGAGACCTTCCGCCGGCTCCGGGAATTCCGCGGCTTCGGGCGGCCGGTGCTGGTCTCGATCAACCGGAAGAACTTCCTCCGGGAGGTCGCCGGCCGGGACACTG
>CAZLOO010000088.1:0-5825 GCA_964561055.1 uncultured Halobacteriales archaeon | reverse complement strand
CGTGATTCGTACCCACGACGTCAGCGAGACCCGCGATGCCGCGCTCATCGGGAAGGAGTTCGCCCGCGAACGGGCCCGCGAGAATGGTATCGGAGTTGAAGAACTCGACGTCACCACCCGCCGGGAGGCCGAGCGCCACCTCGAACGGATCGGCGCCCGGGCAGATGTCGCCCCGGAGGCAGCGGTCCACACCGTCGAACTGCGAGGTCTGAACGCTGGTGAGGCCGCCGAACTCGGCGCGCTCGCAGGCGCCAGCGGCGCCACGCTCGCCCAAGGCGAGTACGGTGCCCTCTTGATCGGTAGCGAGCGGGCGTTGGCGGAGATAGCCGACGCGGACGCCCCCGAGACGCTGTGGCCGGTGCTGGACGCGCTGGGCGAAGCGGTCGCCTGAGGTGTCGTGCGGCCGTCAGCCGCCCGGCAAACGGTTTAAGAGAAAACTTATACCGGATGCGTATGAACTGGAGGACGCGAGCCGGTCGACCACACGGGTAGGGGTACTTGGTGGTCGCCGGCCCCGACTTCACCACCCGAGAGGGACACCTGTATCCACTGCACATGCGCTTCGACACCTGGGAACCGGCCTACGAGGCCGTTCTCGAGGACTTTGGGTTCGATCGGGCAGACGACGAGGCCGCCCGCGACTGGCTGGCCGAGCGTGCCGACCCGTTCGAAATGGACCGCCTGGGCCCGCTGGCCGACGCACGGGTCGCCGTCGCCGGCGGAGCCAACTCGCTGCGCGACGAGCTGGACGTCTGCCGCGGGGCCGACGCGGTGATCGCAGCCTCCGGGGCCGCCGACGTCTGCCGCGAAGCCGGCATCCAGGTTGACCTGATGGTCACGGACCTGGACAAGACGCCGGGGACGGCGGTCGAACTCACCCGCGAGAGGACGCCCGTCGCCGTCGCGGCCCACGGCGACAACCGCCCCGCGCTCGAGGAGTACGTCCCCCGGATGGACCTCGAGTGGGTGCTGGCGACAACCCAGGCCGCCCCGCAGGGGCCGGTCGTCAACTTCGGCGGGTTCACGGACGGTGACCGAGCGGCGTTCATCGCCGACGAAGCCGGCGCTGCTGCGCTCGTGTTTCCAGGGTGGGCGCTCGACGATCCGACGGTGGACTCGATGAAACGGCGCAAGCTACGGTGGGCCGAACGGCTGCTGTACTGGCTGGAGCGGCGACGCGGCGAGCGGTTCGGTCTGCTGGAGGGCCGCCGCGAGCGCCTGAGCCTTGACTGGCTCTAAGGGACCAGCACGACCTTTCCGCTGGTCTCACGGGCCTCGATGGCCCGCTGGGCGTCGGCAGCCTCCTCGAGGGGAAACGTGTGGCCGACCTGCACCTCGACGGTACCCTCCTCGAGCATTCCTGTAAGCGAGGGAACCGCGCCCATCACCCGCATCGGCTTCTGTCGCATCCCCTCGCCGAGATGGTAGCCGATGACACGCTGGTTGTTGAACAGCAGCGTTCCTGTGTCCGGGTGGCCGGGGCTGCCGCTGGCGGCGCCGTACACGACCATCCGGCCGAAGTCCCGCAGGCACGAGAGCGACTGCTGGGTGGTATCCCCGCCGACGCCGTCCAACACGAGGTCCACGCCCTCCCCGTTAGTGATGTCGTTCACTTCCTCGGCGAAGTCCGCCTCCGTGTAATTGATCGGGTGGTCACAGCCCAGGCCGGCGGCCGTCTCCAGCTTCTCGGCAGTCGAGGCGGTGCCGAACACCTCCGCGCTGGCCTCGCGGGCCAACTGAACGGCGGCGGTACCGACCCCGCCGGCGGCAGCGTGGATCAGCACTCGCTCGCCCTCCTTGAGGTCCCCCCACTCGTGGAGGCAGTTATGTGCCGTGAGGAACTGCACCGGGAAGCCGGCGGCCGCCTCGAAGCTCATCCCCTCTGGGATGTCGAATAGCCCGCGGGCGTCCGCGATGGCGTACTCCGCGTAGCCGCCCTTCCCGACCATCCCGACGACGCGCTGGCCCGGCTCGCGACCAACGCCCTCGCCGACTGCGTCAACGATCCCTGCGACCTCCATCCCGGGATAGAACGGCGGTGCCGGGCCGCCGGTGTAGTGGCCGCGGCGCTGCATGATGTCCGCGAAGTTAATGCCGGCTGCGCGCACCTCGACGCGCACCTCGCCCTCGTCCGGCTCGGGTTTCTCGCGCTCGACGGTCGTGAGGGTGGAGGCGTCGCCGTACTCAGTAACCTCGATAGCTCTCATCGCGCCGACAGTCGGTGTCCAGGCGGTAAACAGCCCCGGTTCGTGGTGAGAAATTAAGCTCCGCCTCCCCCTACCCTCGTTATGAGCGACACGGCCGAACTGGAGCGCCACGCCTGGGACATGGTCGAGGCCGCAGAGCGCGGCGTCGAGACGCTGTCGGTCGAGGCGGTCCGAGACCTACTGGAGGCGGATGTCGTCCTGCTGGATATCCGTGATGTGCGGGAGCTGTGGATCGAGGGCACCATCCCGGGCTCCCGGCACGCGCCCCGGGGGATGCTGGAGTTCTGGGCCGACCCTGAAACGGAGTACTACCGCGACTACTTCAGCCCGGAGCGGCGGTACGTCCTCTTCTGCAACGAGGCCGGGCGATCGGCGCTGGCGGCCGCGCGCATGGAGGAGATGGGCTTCCGAGACGTCGCCCACATGGCGGGCGGCTTCACCGCCTGGCAGGAGGCCGGCTACCCCGTTGAGGAGGTCGAACAGCGCGACTACAAAGGGGACTGATGGCCAGGGGCAGCACCGTTGCCGAGGTCCGCCGGCCGTTCCGAGGATCAGCACTGGAGCGGAAAGGCATATGTCCCGCCCGACGAAGGTGACGAGCATGAGCGCGCCAGAGGGCGAGTACTACACGGCCGAGCGGTGGCAGAACTGGCTCGACCGTCTCGACGAAGAGGAGGTCGACTTGGAGGACGAGGAATCGGCCCGACTCCGGCTGAACATGCAAGACGATGCCGTCATCGCCGTCGCGAAAATCGTCTCCGCCTACGAGGACGACGAGATAGACGAAGAAACCGCCATCGAGGAGTTGGCCGACGTGAACGACGTGATTCGGGGGGAGGTAGAGTTCGACGATGAGGACACGCTGATGCTGGTCGACGCCGTCCAGACGGCGCTCGTGTGCGTGTTCTACGCCGGCGAGAGCTACATTCTCGAAGGGCCCGCCGAGGGGACGGTGCCGGGCCACATCGAGGCGGCGCTGGACGCCGAGGCGGAGGAGGACCTCGACACCGCGCTCGACCACTGTGCGGCGGCGGGCACGCTCATCATCGGCGGCGCGGAGATGGATATGGAGGCGATGGGCGACGTGGAGTACGGCCTCGTCGCGGAGTGGATCAACGGGCTGGACTCACTCTACGAGGCGATGCGGGACCCCGAGGTCGTCGAGGAGGAGTAGTCGAGGCAATCAGGCTTTTACCTGCCGGAGAATTCCTCCCGGTGTATGGGGTTCGGGGGTAACCGGCGAGGGCAGTCGGTGCAGATCGGAGCGGTGCTACTGTTCGGCGTGTTGGTGCTGTCGCTGACGACCTATCAAGCGACGGTCGTTCCCCAAGAGAACGGGGAGGTGGAATTCAACCACAACCAGCGTGTCCAGAACGACCTCCTTCAGCTCCGGAACGGCGTGCTCGGAACAGCCACGAGTGGGAGCGCCCGCCCTGTGACGGTGGAGCTGGGGACCCGCTACCCGGCGCGAGCATTCCTCGTCAACCCCGGACCAGCCTCGGGAAGCCTGCGGACCGTCGACCTCGGTGGGACGAGCGAGATCGGTGTCTCCAACGCCGCTGCCGTCGACGGCGAGACAGCCGACTTCTGGGACGGCTCCGGGAAGACTTACTCGACCCACGGAATCGACTATACCCCCAACTACAACGAGTTCGACAGCGCGCCGACGACCGCCTACGAGAACACTGTCGTCTACAACCGCGCACCCGTTGAGACCGGCGGCGGCGTCGTCTCTCGCTCGGAGCAGACGGTTGTCGACGGCCGCACGCTCAACCTTGTCGCGCTCCAGGGAGAGCTCGACACCGCTGCCGTCGAGTCGCTCTCCGTCAGTCTGGACGGCGACAGCGCGCCCGCACGGACCGTGGCGGTGACGGATTCCGGCAGCGCGCTGACCGTCGAGATCCCGACGGAGCTCCCCGAAAGCACTTGGCAGGAACTGCTTGACGGTCAACTGGATCGGGATACGTCGGCGGGCGACGCCAGCGATGGGGACGACCAGTACGTTGCGGCGCTGTCGTGTACGAACCCGGACCCGTGTGGGACGCTGACGCTTACCTTCGAGACGGACGTCACCTACGACCTTCGGCTGGCCGGTGTCTCCGTCGGTTCGGGTTCCGTGTCGACGGCACCCACCTACGCGGTCGACCTCCAGGGCGACGACACCAGCATCCCCGAGGGTGGTTCCCAGAAGCTGGTCGTCCAAATCCGTGACCGGTATAACAACCCCGTGAGTGGGGTGTTGGTATCGCTCACCACCTCTCCCAGCGACGGCTCCGTGACCGCTCTTTCGCCGACGACCGACGAAGACGGGGAGGCCGTGTTCCGCTACGACGCGCCCCCAGACGTGAACACGGCGACCAGCGTCCAGATCGGGCTGGGGTTCGATGGCCCCGGCGGTGACTCTACCCCCGGCTCGACCCCCAGCGAGGAGGCCCTGTTCGACGTGACCGTAATGAACGCCGACGGGAGCGCCGCGACCGGCTCGTCGCCACGGGTCGACAATCTCGCGACGAGCAGTCCCAATAGCGGAGAATTGACGGTCGACTGGACGGTAAGCGATCCGAACAACGATATCAACGAGGTTGAGGTGGTGGTGCGTGATAGCGGCGGGAGCATCGTCAGGTCGGACAGCTTCGCCGCCGGAGGTGGATCGGACAGCGACAGCGTGACTTACACCGGTCTCGCGGCGGACACCTACGATGTCACGCTCACCGTGCGCGATAACGACGGGAACGCCGACTCGCAGACGAGTTCGCAGTCGGTGTCGACAGGTGGCGGTGGGAGCGCTAGTGATATTCAAGTGACTAATAGCGCCACGTCGGGACCACAGAATTCTGTAGTTGAGTTCACACTTGAAAACACTGGGAGGAGCGACGCGATAATCACCGGTGTATCGGTGGATAGTACGACCAATAGTGCTGAGCGAGTCAGCGACGGGGGAAATCCAGAGTTTCTCCAGGACGGTGCCGCGAGGCTGGATCAGGATATTCAGGTCGGCGGGGGCCAGTACACGCTGGACAGCAATGCGCTCGTGGTCGCGGGAAGTACCAGTACGTTCGAGCTGAACAAGTTCAAGACGAATACCGGTGGCCCTGTTGATATGAGTGGATCGACAGTGACAACCACTCTCTACTTCCAAGACGGCTCCAGCAAGACGATAACGCTCACCCTGTAACAGTTCGGACTTCGACGAATGACGAACTCGATGTCGACACTCACTTATACCATTCCCGCGACGGTCGAGGTATGAATCCCACGAGCGTCGGCATTGACGCGGTCGAGATACATACAGGCAAGCTCCGGCTGGACTTGGCGGAGACGTTCGCCCCCGCGAAGGGTGAGTCACCTGGTAAGTACACCAAGGGGCTGGGCCTACACGCCAGCTCTTTCCCCGACACCTACGAGGACATCGTTACCATGGGGGCCAACGCAGCCTACCGGCTGATGGAGCGGGAAGGACTGCGGCCCAGGGATATCGGCCGCATCGACGTCGCCACCGAGAGCGCCTTCGACAATTCGAAGCCCGTCTCGACGTATATCGCGGGCTGTCTGGAGCAGCGCTTCGACGGGGACTTCCACCACGCCAACAAGGGCGAGCGGAAGTTCGCCTGCGTCTCG
>CAZLOO010000087.1:2256-7972 GCA_964561055.1 uncultured Halobacteriales archaeon | reverse complement strand
CTGGCGCTGCCAGCGGGTGCGATGATCGGTGACGCCGCCGGCTCGTCCCTGAAGCGCCGGCTGGGGCGCGAGCAGGGAGCACCGGCGCCGGTGCTCGACCAGCCCGGCTTCCTGGCGGGCGCGCTCGCAGCCGCGCGGCTGGTCGCCCCCGGCTGGGTCCGGGCGACGTTCACCCCCGGGGTGACGGCCGCCGCGCTGGTTCTCACCCCTGGGGCCCATCTCGTGGCGAACGCGCTGGCGTACCTCCTCGGCCTGAAGCAGGGGCCCTGGTGACCGCGGCGCTCTTGTCCGCGGGCGACCTAGCCCGTCGGGCATGAGCACCGGCACCCAGCGCGAGCAGCTGCGACGCGCGCGCGAACATCTTGAGGAGTGGAAGTACGACGCCCGGTCGCGGGCGTACGGTGAGCTGTTCGAGGGCGAGCACGCCGCGCTCTCCGCGGAGGAGATGGCGCTATTGGACAGCATCGACTCGGCGCTGACCCGCCGCACCGGGAACGGCCTGTGGGACGCCGACGAGTACGGCATCGTCTCGGGCGGCCGGGAGGCCCCGGAGGTGATCTGCATCTACCACCCAGAGATACCGTCCGAGGGGTACCCCGCGGAGGGGGACCTCGAGGAGGCGACCCGCGAGCGGCTCAACGAGGTGCTGTGGGAGTACTCCGAGTACGTCGCTACCGTCATCCAGGAGGACCTGCAGGCGTTCCTCCGGGAGCGGTCGTAGACTACTCCCCCTCGATCTCGATGTGGCGGGCGGTCGCCGCCTCCAGCTTCGGCAGTGTCACCGTCAGCACGCCGCTCTCCATCCGTGCGCTCACCGCGCCCGTGTCCACCTCCTCCGGGAGCTGGACCGACCGGCGCACCGAGGCCCCGCGGCGCTCCCGGCGGATGTACTGCCCATCGCCCTCCTCGATCTCGACCTCGCGCTCGGCCTCGATGCGGAGCGTGTGGTCGGTTAGCGCGATATCGACGTCCCCGCGCTCGAACCCCGGCAGGTCCACCGTGACGAGGAACTCCCCGTCGCGCTCGATCAGGTCCAGCGACGCCGGCCCCGTCCCGGGGCCGGGCGCCGCCCCCTCCATGCGCCGTGAGGCCTCCTCGAACTGCCGGTTCATCCGCTCGAACAGCCGCTCGAGCTCCTCCAGCGGGTTGGTGCGTGGGCTCATGGCCGGACAGTGGTCTGGCGAGCGCAAATAGCCGCCCGACGATTCCCACGCGACTGGAGCCCTCGCGGGGACGCTGCTCGGGGTCCCGGGTCTCCCCGGTCTCGTCCGTGCGAGAGCCGGTCACGGGCCGCGAAGTCACCGCCGGACGCCCAGACGAGCATCCGCACACGGCTGTCGCCGATGGCGTCCGTCCGTTTCCAGGTCACCTCCATCGCCGGCGCGCGCTCCAGTGTCGCCCGCATAACGGGGTCGTCGAGCCGGCCCTCGACGTGTAGCACTGTGGCCGCCCTCGACCGTCCGGGCGCTTAAGAGTGCAGGAGAACTTATGCCCCGTTCTCAACGCCCCTGGAGGTCAAGCACTGCCGATGAGCCGGGAGACGCGGTCCGCGGGGTCGCTGGACTTGGTGTTCGACTGCATGAGCCACCCACAGCGGCGCCGCCTGGTTCGGTACATGCACCACTCCGGCCGGGAGAGGTTCAGGCTGGAGGGGCTGGTCAAGGCGCTGGGCGGCGGGGAGCGCCTCCGCGTGGGGCTGTACCACGTCCACCTGCCGAAGCTGGCGGCGGCGGGCATCGTCGAACGCGGGGACGACACCGTCCGGTTCCGGGGGACGCCGTCGGTCGTGGACGCGGTGACGGCGTGACGCTGTCCCGCTAGGTGCCGGCTCGTTACCGCCGGCACTCGCCCGAGAGAACCCTTAGGGCCGGTCGGGTCGGTGTGGTCGTGAGCGCACCGACGGAGGAGCGGCCGGGGCCGTGCAACGGCTCAGAGGATAGAGCGGTCCTCCGCGGTCGCCGTCGTCTCGTCGACCAGCACGATCAGGTTCTCGTAGGGGACGAACGCGACGAACTCGCCGTCCTCGTGCAGCTCAACCCCGTGGGACACCAGGTCGTAGCCGGTGCACTCGATGCTCCCGCTCTGGAGGATCGCCCTGTACATCGTTCGGGGGGAGTCGGCGGAGCCACCTGACTCTTGTGTGGCTCCTCAGGCGCCGGGGACGCCGACCGCCCCGAAGCCGGCCAGCCCCAGCAGCGCCAGCACGAACAGCACGGCCAGCGACGCGAGCCACGCTATCAGCGCGATGAGCACCGCTTTCCCGATGCCGCCCGGGTAGCGGAAGTTGATGACGGCGACGTAGGCGATGAACACCAGTAGCGGGCCGAGAAACGGTATCCACCCGAGGAAGAAGCCGACGACACCCCACACGACCGCCCCGATGAGAGCGGTGACGATCGCGTAGCTGTAGTCGTCGTGGCCGGCGACCAGCCGGCTTCCGACGTAGATGCCCAGCGCGCCGATCAGCAGACTGACGACGAACACGACCAGCGAGTCGATCAGGGCCATGCTCCCGCGGTCACCGTCCCGCGAGGTAGTTATTTGCCACATATCGGCCCGCATCCGGGAGCCGGCGTCGAGTCGGGACGCCCTCTGTACCCCGAGAGTGGCCACCGCCACGCGCGGTAGGTCGGGGCTTTCCGTGGCGCTCAGGCCAGCTCCATCGCCAGGTCCGAGGAGGAGACCATCCCGACGTAGTCGCGGTGGTCGTCCATCACAGGGAGGTGCTTAATGCCGTAGTTCGCCATCATCGCGGCGGCCTCGGTGAGCTCCACGGAGGTCATCGCCCGCTCAACGGGCGCAGTCATCACCTCCCGGACCTCGACGGCTGCGGGGTCTCTCCCGTCGGCCACCACCGCGGTCACGTCCGTTGTGGTGATGATACCGACCGGGTTGCCGGGGACGAACAGCCCGCTGATGTCGTTGTCGCGCATCTGTACCGCGGCCGCCGCGACGGTCTCGCCCGCCGAGACCGTCTCCAGCGGGGTGGACATCACCTCGCCGACGAGGACTGGTGAACGGGACTCCATACCCACCGACCGTGTGCCTCCGGTTTCCTTCTTTCTCCTCTCAGCCCCGAACGCCGCTCTCGGAACGGCAGAGAGGGACGGCTCACTCCCGGTCGGCGTGGTTGCGCTCCCACCAGCGGTCGAACCGGGTCGCCGCTGCCCGCCTGGTGACGGGTTTCAGGTCGGTCGTCCCGCGGCCGAAGGCGATACCCTCCAGGAACGCCTCCAGCGCGGCCTCGCGCGGGGCCGCCTCGGTGTCTGTCATCCCCGAACGGACCCCGCCGTCCCACATAGTGTCACCGGTCTCCCGGGAGGACGTCGCGACCACCCGGTCGCCACTCGTCGCTCGAACGACACGCAGCCACGTGTTCGGGGTACGTAACTATCCGTCATCGGGCATCTGTCGGGACAGTACAGCCTCCGGCGGGTGCCACTCAGGCGCGTGGCACCGCACTGTTCACTACTGAACACCAGCAGTGAACACGTACCCTGGGTGCCGATGGATGACCACGGGCGACAGCGGGTGAGCCCGGACAGGGGGGGGATCGACGGCGAGGGGCCGCCCGGTACGTGCGGGACCACTGCTCGACGACCTCGACGAACGCGAAGCCCGGGCGGTCGTGAGCCCCACCCGGCTACCGGCTCTCCGGGTCACAGAGAGCCTGCCTCAGCTCGGGGGTGAGAGCGTCGCGGTGGTCTTCGGCCAGTTCCGCGGCTTCGTCCTCGTCGAGACAGGATTTGAACTTCCGGACTCGAGCCGGGACTCCGGCGGCGATACAGAACGGCGGGAGGTCCCTCGTCACGACGGAGTTGGCCCCGACGACCGTGTTGTCGTCGATGTCACACCCCTCGGTGACGAACGTCATCGCACCGATCCAGCAGTTGTCGCCGATGTTGACGTCCCCACGGCTCGCTGCGAGGTGCTCGTTCCGGTTGAGATGCTCGCTCATGTCCTGATCCGCGACCCGGTTCTGAGTGAAGACGTGGACGTAGTAGCTCACTGCGGTGTTCTCCCCGATCCGAACCGCCTGCCCGGACTTCGACTGGATACGGGAGTGCCGACCGATGTACGAGTTCCGCCCGAGGGTTATCTCCCCCTTGCCGTAGAGGAGCGTCCCCGGCCCGAGGAACTCGAACTCCGGGTCGATGTCGTACCGGCCCCGGTACCCCGCGTACTGGCTGTGCTTCCGGGCGGCTTCGACGTACTCCCCTACTGCGCCAGTCAGTTGATTGAACAGTAGCCGGTTTGTAATCCCGTTCGAGAGCAACGCTCGTTTGAGCGTCTCTAATATCGGGTCTGACCACTGAGGGGTCCTCTAATTGTTATTCCCAGGCTACCGTGGCCCTGGAGCACGTCGTCCGTGTGAGGCGCTACTGCTGTGCGGAACAGTACGGGAGGGGACACCGCCCGTCGTACCCGGTCGCCGCCCGGAGCCCACGTCCCCGGAGTGTTGTTCCGATGGAGGGGGAGCATCAGGAACTGTTCTCCCGGGTCGGAGCCTCCCGCTCGTATGCACTGACGAGAGCATCCACACAGGTGACGATCCTGTCGTACGCGGTCAGGAAGGCCTCGGGCCCCTCCCGTAGGGGTCGTCGATCTGCGGATCACCACCGAAGATTCCGAGCAGGAACGTCCGATCGGTGGCCGAGGGGTAGCGAGTAGCCAGGTCGTGGTAGTTCCGGTAATCCATGAGAAGGACGAGATTTGCGGACGTGATCAGGTCGTCGTCGACGAACTCCGACCGGTAATCGCCGAGGTCGATCCCGTGTCGGGCGGCGATACGTTGCGCGTCTGCCGGCGAGGCTGCGCCGGACAGGTCGCTCAGGCCAGCGGACTCGACGGTGACGTCACCCTCGCCCTCCGGTTGTAGCTGCTGGCGGGCATAGCGTGCCGCGAACGGGCTCCGACAGATGTTCCCGTGACAGAGAAACAGGACCGTATCACCCGTCAGAGCGCGGTCGACCGCGGCGCGCCGTCGCCGGTTCGCCGTCCCCGGGTCGGAGTGGAGGGCACGCCGGTAGTAGATTTCGCGCCCTTTGAGAGCGAGTTCGTTGCGGAGGTAGCCGGGCCCCTCCGAGAGGATGTCGCCCAGGGAGTTCTCCCGGAGTTTCTGATACAGACGAACGGGGCTACGCATACCCGTCCACCGTTGGAGTGCACGGCCCGGTCTCTGTACAGCGATAACCTACGAGCCGGTCGGAGCGATCGACAGTCGTACTCATTCGTGTATCTCCCCGAGCTGTCCGTTGGAACGGTCCCTACTCCCATCGTTCCCCTGGTCCGTTCCGGTGAACCGATCGGAGAGCAGGCATCCGAAGTAGGCGAACTGGCCGAGCGTCGGGAGCGGGTCACGGCGCGAGACGATGTCGAAGCGACACGGTTTGGACGACGGTGTGAGGAACTCCCGGAGCGCCTGGAGCGAGTCCTCCCTGTCGAGTACTTGGAGAGCGTCCGTGAACAGGCAGCGGGACCGGACACCGACATCGTAGTCGAGGCGTGGGCCGGGATCACTCCCGGTCGCAACCTGATACAGGAGATACGGGAAGTCGACGCCGGCGTACGTCGAGAGGGCGAGACCCTCCCAGAGTCGCGGGTTGAGATCGATCAGCTTCGGTCTCCCGGTCCGGGCGTCGATCCGGAACTCGGCCATCGCGAGTCCCTCCCAGTCGAGCGAGCTGAGCAACCTGTCCGCGTGCTCGACGGCGGC
>CAZLOO010000087.1:432-2246 GCA_964561055.1 uncultured Halobacteriales archaeon | reverse complement strand
ATCGTCTCCCGGTAGGTGCTCGGACCGCCCTCCGGCGGACGTGTCCGGAGCCGCTGCTGTACCGTGAGACCGATCATCTCGTTCGTGTCGTCGTACAGGGTGTAGACGCCGCGCTCGCCGCCGTTCGGGATGTACTCCTGAAACAGAACCGGGCCGTGCCTGTCGGCTGTCCGGCCGCTCACCTCCTCCAGCTCACCGAACGATTCACAGACGGTGACACCGCTCCCGCTGCTCCCCCGCTCCGGCTTCACCACCACTGGATAGCCGAGCGTCTCCCCGACAGCTTCGATGGAGCTCTGCTCGTAGAACAGCGTGTCGGGCTGTGGAACGTCGGCGGCCCGCGCTGCTTGGACGGTCCGGCGTTTGTTGAGGCCGGTGAGGAGTTTCTCGTAGCTGGGGAACGGTACCGTCGTGTGCTCCTCGAACAACGAACGGTGTTTGAGGACGGTCGCGACCGTGTCCTCGTTGACGGGTAACAGCATCTCGTAGTCCCGGGCGTTCAGTTCGCGTTCGATCGCCCGGAGGAACTCCTCCGGCGTCTCCTCGGGGTCCGGGTACGTGAGGAACCGGTCGACGTGCTTCGAGAGACGCCCGGCGTTCCACCGGTAGCAGCTCCCCGCGGTCACGGACAGCCCGTTGGCGCCCAGGCGCCGGATTGCGACCAGCGCGTGCGCCGCGTGGGAGTTGAGAACGAGTACAGAACCCATTCCCGGTACAAGCAACGGGGAACGGGCTTAGTTATTCAGTCTAATCCCGGCTGCTGAGGAAGTTCTCACGTCGTGTAATACGTTCTCCAGGGGAAATCGGTGATTACAGTAACAGGCAAGCGACGACCGTGACCGCGCGAATCCGGGAAGCGAGGGTTCGAATCGCGATAGGCCGAGCGTGAGGACGTGGTGAGGCGGGTCGACGGGTGTACGGACCGTCCACCAACCGAGCGACCGCCCACAATCCACAGCAGACTCGAAACGGTGGCTCGCGCGGCGGTTCAGGACCACACCGAGTTCGAGTACGGTCGGCGCTGTATCGAGGAGTGACGGCCGGTGTTACGGCGGTCTCGAACTGGTCGGGCTGCCCGAGGGAGATGACTGACAGCAGTTTCCGAACCGCCCGACGGCGGTCCATGACGACAGTATCGCAGTTCGACCGGCGTGACCGTGGCGGTGGGACCGGAACCGCACGAGGGCGATACATGACGACAGTTCCGCGCTGTCGTCAGGTCGACGGAGTCGGTCGGAGACTGTCGTCATGCCGTGCCGTCTGTCAATTTCGGGACGATTTACCCCGGCTGACGACAGTCTGACGACTAATATTAGAGGGGGAAAGCCGTCGTCAGCCGGGGTAGCGAGGACCGATCGTTCAGCCGCCACTCCGGCTCGGAGTCGAGGCCAGCCAGCCGGGGGTGCGTGTGGGTGGGTGTCGGGCTGGAGTACGATGCGCTGCCGGAGCGGCCCACCTCCCGTGTCCGTGGGTGTCCCGCTACGAGCACCGGGGGGCGCCCCCTCCTTCGGATGCGAACCCCGGGTCACAGCCACTCCAGGAACAGCCGGATGCGTGTTCGCGAACGGTGCCATCGCGGGCTCTTCGCCGTCGGGCACCGCCGGGAGTTACCCGGCTGCGTCCGGAGCCGCCCGGATCTCGAACCGGGCACCGCCGGCGCTGCTCTCGGCGATGGAGACCGTCCAGTCGTGGGCGTCGGCGATCTCCTCGACGATCGCCAGCCCGAAGCCGGTCCCCGCCTCGGCGGTCGAGAACCCCCGGTCGAACACGGTCTCGCGGCGGTCCTCGGGGATGCCGGGGCCGTCGTCCGCGAC
>CAZLOO010000087.1:0-422 GCA_964561055.1 uncultured Halobacteriales archaeon | reverse complement strand
GTAGAACCCCGCCCCGTCCTCCAGCGTCCCCACCGTGATCCGCACGTCATCGCCGCCGTGCTCGACGGCGTTGCGCAGCAGGTTTTCCAGGAGCTGCCGGAGCCGGTCACGGTCCGCCGTGACCGCGCCCCCGCCGTCGATCTCCAGCGTCGCTCCCCCGGTGTTGACCGTCTGCCAGCACCGGCGGGTGAGCGCCCCGACGTCCACCGGCTCGGTCTCCTCGACCGGCCGCCCCTCGTGGGCTAGCGCGAGGAGGTCCTCGATCAGCGACTCCATCCGGTCGTGGGCGGTCGCGACGTCGTCGAGGTGGTCGCTGTCGCAGTCCTCGCGGGCCAGCGCCAGCCGCCCGGTGGCGACGTTCAGCGGATTCCGCAGGTCGTGGGAGACGGTGCTCACGAACGCCTCCAGGCGCTCGTTCTTGC
>CAZLOO010000086.1:1505-8039 GCA_964561055.1 uncultured Halobacteriales archaeon | reverse complement strand
TCGATTGACGAGGCGACGCTTGCACGCGGGTTCGAACGGCCGAATACCCGCTTCGACTAACCGCTGGCTTCTGCTCCCCGGTAGCTCCGGTCGACGAGCCTCCCAGCCGTTGGTGGCTCCCAGCCAATCAGAAGATACTTTTATGCGGGTTTAGTTACTCAAATAGTGAGTAAACAATGACGGTGCTCGTGACTGGCGGAGACGGCTACATCGGCTGGCCGACCGCGCTGCGTATCGCGGATCGGACGGACGAACGGGTTGTGGCGGTGGACAACGGCGCGCGGCGCGAGTGGGTGGCGTCCGTCGGTTCGACGAGCGCCGTCCCCATCGCGGACCGAGACGCCCGGGTCGAGGCCGTGGAGGAGGTCCACGGGCTGGGTAACCTCTCGTTCGTGGAGGGGGACCTCACCGACCGCGCCTTCGTCGACCGCGTGCTCGGAGTCCACGAGCCGCGGGCCGTGGTCCACACGGCCGCCCAGCCGAGCGCCCCCTACTCCCAGATCAACGGCGAGCGGGCGAACTTCACCCAGCACAACAATATGCAGGCCACCCGGAACCTCGCCTTCGGCCTCCACGAGAACGGCCTCGACGACACCCACCTCATCGAGACCACCACGACGGGCCACTACGGCGCGCCGGAATTCCCCATCCCAGAGGGCGGAGCGACGATGGAGAACGACGGCGAGCGCGACGAGGTGCCGTTCCCGGCGATGGGCGGGTCGATGTACCACTTGTCCAAGAGCTACGACACGGCGAACCTGCGCCACGCCAACAAGCTGTTCGATATTCCTGTCTCGGACGTGCGCACGGCGATCACCTACGGCACGGAGACCCCCGAGACCCGGCCGGACGACCGGCTGAAGACCCGGTTCGACTTCGACTACTACTTCGGGGTCGTCGCACACCGATTCTGTGCACAGGCGGTGGCGGGCTATCCGCTCACTGTATACGGAAAGGGCGAACAGCGCAAGCCGTTCGTCTCCCTAGAGGACGCGGTCGAGGGACTGGCGCGGTTGGCGCTGGAGGACGCTGACGAACGCCCGGACGATCATGTCGTCTATAATCAGGTCACCCGACCCATCAGCATCGTCGAACTAGCCGACACGATCGCCGACGTCGCCACGGAGTTCGACATGGACGTGAAAGTCACCCACGTCGACAATCCCCGCGACGAGGACGAGACCCACCGAATGGAGATCGAGAACGAGCGCTACCTCGATCTAATCGACGGCCAGCGACAGTCCTACGAGAGCGGAATCCGGGACGTGTTGGGGACGCTGATCCGCTATGAGGACACCATCACCGCCCACGAGGACCGCTTCCTGCCGGACGTCCTGGAGTGAGCGGGATGCCGGGCCGGTACGGACATATCGGGGGAGCGAAACTGTCGGCCGTGGTCGCACTCGTTCCGCTGCTGAGGCGGCATCTTCACACTGATCAGTGGCGTGACACTCCTCTCCGGCACCGGGCGGCTCGTCGCTTTAGGACGCCTGGAGACCAGTGACGCCCGAGACGTCCACGGTGTCGGCGCCGGCCCTATCGAAGTCGAAGGCACTGCCGCGGTCCCGTTCCATCTGTCGGACAGCACTCGATCTGTGCTGGTCGATCCGACCGACGCCGAGTTGTTCGGCGGCTAGCGGCGGACGACCATCGGTCGGAGCCAGCAGCCACCCGAGACCATCGCGGGGTTTCTCGACGACACGACCGCCCAACAACAGCCGGGTACGGTAAGTCTCGGCCCGATCGAGATCGCCACCGGTTCACCTCCCCCGCCCACCTCGATCCCGGCGAGCCGGTGTATGTCGCCGGAACGGTTGCGAGCGTCCACGAGACGAGCGCCAGGGTCGAGAACAACTACAGCTACGTGCTGAGGCGTGAAGAGAGCCGGCTTCCGACGCTGTTCCGCTGGTTCGTGTCGATGCCGTCCGTTACTGCGGGCGCCGGCGGGGGCGTCGCACAGAGGCGACTGATCAGACGAGATCTGTTGTACACGCTGTTCGAAGTAGTGCTCGGAGGTGCCGGCCTGGTGGCGCTGCGGGCCGGCTCGTTCCGGTAGCTACTGGTAGGCGAGGTTCATAATCCACCGGGAGAACTCGTCGCTCTCCGGATCAACGTCTTCGTTGGCCACGAACGGCGAGAGCTGGTCACCCGCCATCAGCAGCGAGAACTCCAGGTCCCGCATGGCGGGGGTGATGTAGTAGGTGTTGTGGCCCTCGTACACCGTCTCCTCCCGGCGGACCAGGTCCTTTTCCACCAGCGACTCCACGATGCGGCTCCCCTTCCGGGAGTCGACGCCGAGCTGCTTCCAGAAGTCCGACTGGTGGATACCTCCAGTCTCCCTGACCAGCTCGAGTCCGGCCCGCTCGGCCTCGGAGATCTCCTGCTCGCGGCTGCTCATACCCTGAATGAGACCGCTAGCCGAATTAAACCCTCGGCTCGCGGGTCAGGCCCGGACCTCAACCTCCTCGAACGCGGTCTCGCACGGCGGGCCATCGGCGAACCAGAACCGGCCCTGCCCGTCACCGTCCATTCGCAGCAGCGACGACGAGCGCGTTCCGAACCCTTCGCCGTGGACGCACACCCCGAACTCGTGGTTTCCGAGCGCGCCGGCCGCCCGGTCGAGCCAGTCCTCGGGAGTCTCTCCCGGGGCCGGGCGGAGATGCTCGCGCAGGAGCCGGCCGCTCTCAGCCTGCCGGCGGGCCGGCTCCTCGCGGGAGGGAGGGACGAAGTACGCGTCATCGAAGCCGACGTTCATCACGACGTGGACGCCTGGATCGAGCCGGTGGACCCGAGGACCGCCGTCGTACTCGACCAGCAGGCAGGCCGCCGCGTCCGCCAGCAGGAGGTAGAAGCCGTCATAGCGGTGGCTGTCGAGGTCTCGCTCGACATAGCGGGCGGCCGTCTCAGCGCCGTCCTGGTCCAGCGCCTCCCGCACCAGCAGGCCCCGCGAACGGTCCCGATCCTCGGTGGGCGCCCAGCGGTTGGTGAGCGCCGCGACCACGCCGGCGTCGTTGTAACCGAGCCAGGTACCGCCGGCCTCGCTGTCGGTCGGCGCGACCACCCGGCGCTCCCCCACGTGGAGTGTGGGCTCGGCAGCGGGCCGGTTGTATCGCTCGTCACGGTTGGCCGCCACGAGCACCGGCGTATCCGTGAACAGTTGCCAGGCGACAGTGAGTGTGCACACGGAGCCGGCTACGCGGGCAACCGGATTAAACGGAGCGGGTCACTCCTCGAGGAGGTGCTCGCGGACCGCCGCCCGGTCAACGGTGCCTGATTCGGTACGAGGGATCGTCCCCGCCGCCACCGTCCGGGGAAGCTTGTACCCCGCCAGGCGGTCCCGGAGGGCGTCCCGGAGAGCCCCGGGCGTGACGCCGTCGCCGGCGGGTTCGACCAGCGCCGCTACGCGCTCGCCGAATTCCTCGTCAGGGAGGCCAACAACGGCTGCGTCAGCTACCCCCGGGAGCGACCGGACGGCGGCGGCCACCTCCGCGGGGTCTACCGTCTCGCCGCCGGTGATGATGCGCTCAGAGCGCCGGCCGACGATGTAGAGCCGGCCGCCGTCGTCACGGTAGCCCAGGTCGCCCGTCCGGAAGCCGTGTGGGGAGAACGCCTCCGCCGTCGCTGCGGGGTCGCCGTAGTAGCCCGGAGTGACGGTCGGGCCGCCGACCACAAGTTCGCCGGTCTCACCCCTCTCAACGGGACGACCGCGGTCGTCGACGACGCTCACGTCCGTCATGAACAGCGGCCGGCCGACGGTTCCTGGGTTGGCGGCCGCCTCCGATGGCTGCGCGGTGGCGATCTGTGAAGCCGTCTCCGTCGCCCCATAGGTGGGGGCGACCGGCACCCCCCGCTCGGCACAGCGCTCGACAAGCGACTCCGGCGCCGGCGCGCCGCCCAGCAGGACCATCCGGAGCCGTTCGGGGAGGTCGGCGGTGTCGAGCAGGCGCTTTAAGAGCACCGGCACCAGCGAGACACCGGTGACGGCGTGCTTTCCGAGCGCCCGTGCCAGCGGCCCCGGGTCCGTCGGCGCCAACACCAGCTCGGTGCCGTACACCGCACAGCGGTAGACAGGCGCCAGCCCGCCCATCGAGGCCGGGGACAGCGGCGAACACCACCGGTCGTTGGCGTTGTGTCCGAGCCTGAACGCCGAGGCGCCGGCGCTGGCAAGCACGTTCTTCGCGGTCAGTACCACCAACTTCGGCTGGCCGGTCGTCCCGGAGGTGTACAGCATCACCAGCGGGTCGTCCAGCTCCCACTCCGGGATGTCGAACGTAGAGGGCGAGGCCCCCAACAGGTTCGGCGGCTCCCCACCCGTGTCCGTCGTCTCCGTCCAGTCGGAGTGATCGTCGATCGAGTAGGTCGGCACGTCAGCGGCGCTCGCGGCCTCCTCGGTCCCAGCCTCGCACAGCAGCAGGTCTAGATCCGCTTGCTCGGCGCGGGGGCTCACCTCGGCGGGCGTGAGCTTCGCCGACAACGGCACCAGCGTAGCCCCCACTCGCATTGCAGCGTGGGCGGCGTAGACGGCGGCAGGCCGGCGGCTCACCACCGCCCCAAGGTGGCTGCCGACGCCGACTCCCAGCGCGGCAAGGCGAGCGGCACACTCCTCGACGGCGTCGTCAACCTCGGCGTACGTCTCCCGACGTCCGGAGGTGGCGTCGACGAGCGCGGGCCGGTCCGGGGTGGCTGCTGTCCGGTGTGCCAGCCAGTCACGCACTTTCGGTAGGTGCGGCGCCTGGTATATTGCCCTTTCCCTGCGGCACCGAGACGTGACCCTCCTCAACTGGACAGGGATCCTGTCCGAGATCCTCGGCAAGCAGGCCCGCCGTCGCGAGACCCGCGGCCGGCCGGTTGGGGAGGCCCGCAGCGACGTGGACCGCCGCCGTTCGGGCGTGGACCGCGTCGATAGTGGTAGTGACGACAGACCGTACCCCCCGGTCACGTGCCCGGAGAGCGATGTCGTAGGCCCGACCGGGCCCCCCCAGCACCATCGGCTTCAGGACTACCACGTCGGCGGCGCCGGCCTCGAAGACGTTCTCCACGCCGTTCGTGAGGCTCTCATCCAGGGCTATCTCCACCTCGCTGGTGTCGCGGAGGGCGGCGTGGCCGTCGAGATCGGGAGCGGGGAGCGGCTGTTCGGCGTACTCGACGCCGAACCGCTCCAGTTGGCCGAGCGCGCGCTCGGCGATTTCCTCCGTCCAGGCCCCGTTAGCGTCCACCCGGAGCGTCACCTCCGGACAGGCTTCCCGAACGGCGGCCACCCGTTCCAAGTCGGCGGTGAGGCTCCGTGCGCCGACCTTGAGCTTCAGGCAGTCGAAGCCCGCCTCGCAGGCCTCGCGGGCGGCCGTTGAAGTCGTGTCCGGGTCGCCGTCGCCGACAGTGGCGTTGACCGGCACCGTCCCCACCCGCTCCCCGCCGAGCCACTGGTACAGCGGGACGCCATCGGCACGCGCAGCAGCGTCGGCAACGGCCAGCGCGACCCCGTGGCAGGCCGCGGGCCGGTCGCCGCCGTCCAGCAGCTCAAGCGCGGCCCGGGGCCCCTCGCTGTCCGCAACGACGGTCGCGCGCTCCAGTGCCGCCTCGCACGCCGCGAGGTCCTCGGTCCATCCCGGCAGAGGGGTCGCTTCACCGACACCGGACTGGCCGTCGACGGTCACGCGGACGAGAAATCCCTCCCTGCGTTCGATGGGGCCACGGGCCGTCTCGAGGGGGCGTTCCAGCGCCAGCGAGAACGACTCAACCCGCATCAAACCACCCCACTCAGCGCTGGGGCGGCGAGCCCGGCCGCGAACAGCAGGGAGTGCGCCGCCAGTAGCTTTCCGGTGCGCTTGAGCGTCTCGTTCAGCACCGGACCGGTCTCCGTCAGCAGGGTACGGGACACCCCGGCCGCCAGCGGGAGTGTGACCAGCGGGAGCAGCGTGAGCAGACCGTAGCCGGTGGCTGCGAACACGATGGGGACGGCGTAGGCTAGTCCCAGTAGTAGGAGGAACTCAATCCGAGAGCCCCGGTACCCCAGCAGGACCGCCAGGGTTCGCTTGCCGGCACGGGCGTCGGTTTCTCGGTCCCGGATGTTGTTGACCACGAGGATACTCGTCGCGAGGCCCGCCGGCGCGAGGCCGGCGACGACCGCGGCCAGCGGAAGCGTGTCGGGCGGGATGCCGACCGACAGCGGCTCCGCGAGCCGTGCGGCTGCCTGGACGTAGTACGTGCCGGCCACCGCCACGACCCCGAAGTAAAGGAACACAAACAGGTCACCCAGCCCCCGGTAGCCATAAGGATACGGGCCGCCGGTGTACAGGATTCCCGCGGCAACGGAGGAGAGCCCCACGACGAGGATAGGGACACCGCCGACATACACCAGGTAGACGCCGACGGCGATAGCAGCCGCGTAGGTGAGGTACATTGCCCGGCGGACAGTGTTAGGGGATATCAGCCCCGCCTGGGTGACGCGGGTGAACCCCTCCCGCTCATCCGTGTCAGCGCCCTTCCGGGCATCGTAGTAGTCGTTTGCGAAGTTCGTTCCCACCTGTATCAGTA
>CAZLOO010000086.1:0-1405 GCA_964561055.1 uncultured Halobacteriales archaeon | reverse complement strand
CCGAACGAGAGGCCCGACAGTCCGACGAGCAGGTCCAGGATTACCGCCACCAGCGGGAATAGGAGCGTCGGAGCGATGGCGCCGAGGCGGACGACGGCGGTGGGCATCGATTCGGAGAACTCCCCCGCAATCCGGGCCAGCGGGAGGTCAATCCCGCCCTGGCGGCTGCCGCCGAACTCGATGTGCAGCGACCGGCTCCAGGGAACGAAGACGAGATAGTGCGCCAGTTCATGTGGCAGGGTAACGGCCCCGACCAGCAGCCGCACTCCGCCCGGGAGCGGCCGGTCCTCCTCCATGTGGTCAGGACGATCTCTAGGGGGAAAACACCGCCGTCCCGGGCAGTTCGGGAGGCTACCCCCGACGCTCGCGGAACGCGTCGGTGCCGGCCTCGTGGAGCTCCCGGGATACCTCGCCGACGCCGGTCTGGAGGTCCTCGTGGTACTCTACGAGCCGGTCGCGGAGCTCCTCATGCTCGCGTGCTAGCACCTGGACCGCCGACAGGGCAGCATTGAAGGATTTACCAGCGTCCACGGCTGTCATCGGCGCACCGGTGGGCATCCCGATAACCGAGGCGACGGACTTTTCCTGAACCGGGACACCGATCACCGGCAGCGGGTAGGCGATGCTGGCAGTCATGTTCGGCAGGTCCGCGGACTTCCCGCCGGCACCCGCGATGAGGACGTCCAACCCGCGCTGTTCGGCCGTGTCGGCGTAGGCGTACATCAGCTCCGGGGTACGGTGGGCGCTGACGACGAACGTCTCAAAGGTGAACCGGCTGGCCGGCGAGTCGTCGATCGACTGCTCCGTGAACCCGAGTCCGGTGAGCGCCTCGTAGGCGCCGTACATCGTGTCGAGATCGGAATCCGACCCCATCACGATACCCACTTCCGGGGTGTCCTCCGGCGGCCGGTTGCGGTCAGCCTCGGCGCGCAGCTCGTCGACGATCGATTGGACTGCCTCGACGGTCATACCGGTCGGGCGTCCGGCACCCGCTTTGGCGTTGCGGTCGCCCGCGTGTGGCCCACGCTTATGTCGGCCCAACGAGACCGGAAGGTATGCCCACCGACCAGTTCAGCGTGGCCGGAAAAACGGCCGTCATTACCGGTAGCTCGCAGGGTATCGGGCGCGTCACCGCCGAACGGTTCGCGCGCGACGGCGCCGACGTGGTGGTCTCCTCGCGGGACCAGGAGAAGATTGACGCCGTCGCCGAGGGGATCAACGAGGAGGAGGGCGGGGAGGCCATCGCCGTCGAGTGTGACGTCCGTGACCGGGAGGCCGTAGAGGCGCTGTTCGAAGCTACCAAAGAACGGCTCGGCGGGGTGGACGTGCTTGTCAACAACGCCGGCGCGTCCTTCATGGCCGGCTTCGACCACATCTCCGGGAACGGCTGGAAGACCATCGTCGA
>CAZLOO010000085.1:0-8142 GCA_964561055.1 uncultured Halobacteriales archaeon | reverse complement strand
CACTCCATCGCGCTGGGGCGGTACGGCGTGCTGAGCTTCGACGCCAAGCAGGCCGCCGAGATCTGGATCACCGCCGCCCAGTCGCTGTTCGCCATTGCCATCCTCATTAACTTCGAGATCTCTGTCCGGGAGGCGCTGGCGCTGCTGGTGCTGTTCCTCTCGCAGGTGCTGCTGGAGTTCGCCATCATCCGCGGGATCGCAATTCCACTGTCGAGCTACGACCTGCTGATCGCCTACACTGGCGTATACATCGCGCTCGGTGCCACGCTGTTCGTCGTCCGGCGTGGGGAGCTGCGAGGGCTGTTCGAGCGGACCACCGGGACGATTACCGCCGCCATCGCCGACGGGGGTGAGCGAGCCCAGCGAAGCGACGACTGACCGTAGCCCGCCCTCTGCCCGTGTCCGGCGGTCATATCGACACACACGCTCCTCCTCGGCTGCTGTCCAGAGTGTGGCGTGGCTGTCCCGGCTGGCTGCTCGTCGAGTATGAGCGTCGGGACGAGACGGGCGGTCCGCTACGCCGACTGTCCTAACTACGGGGCCGTCGTCCACCGGGAGTAGGCGATCGTCCCAACGTCCTGCTGGGAGGCACCCTCTCTCTCCTGTCGAGCGGGTTACCGTCGGTCCCGGATGTCGGTAGCGAGTCGAGTCCTGCATAGAGCCGCCCCAATTCAGTCCGGACGATCGACGTCCTGTCCCCAGAAACCGCCGTGCTTTGTCACCGTGACGTCCCCGAGGACAGTGGTCTGACAGGAAAGCCGCAGGCCGTCCTCGAGGTCATGGGGCGGAAAGGAGAGCCGCCGGCGCTCCCTGGCGGATATCTCGCTCACCAGCCCCTCTACCTCCACGGCACAGGTACCACAGGTGCCGTGGCCTCGGCAGTTGAGCCGGTCGGCCGCGCCGTTGTGCGGCGATAGCCCGGCGTCGAGCAGCGCGTCCCGCAGGACGTCGCCGGTTTCGCACTCGATCTCTTCCCCTCGGAAGCGAATCGTTGCCATACTACATGTTTGGGCTGCGGGCTCAAACCGTTGGCCCCGAGCCGATCAAACCCCCCTCCCGCCGGCGATGTCTGTTGTCCCGTATCTCACTCGAAGGCCGTCAGAGTCGACTGCTCGCTCGGCGTCCCGTCCTCACCGTGTTCCTCGGCGATGCGCCGTGCACCCTCAATGCCGCCGGACAGCGAGGCGCGGCGAGCGATCGCCTTCTCGCCGAGGCGGGCGGCCGCGGCCGGCTTCACCGCGTCGTAGCGGCGCGAGAACTCATCGACGGCGGCCTCGTACTCCATCACCGGGTAGGGGTAGTCCTTGCCGATCCAGACCCCGCACTCGGACTGGACCGACAGGGGCGCCCGCTCCGGGCGGTCAAGGTGCTCGGCGGGCAGCCCCTCCAGTTCCGGCACCCACCGGCGAATCCACTCCCCCTCGGGATCTTGGTCGCGTACCTGCTTGCGGGGGTTGTACACTCGGAGGGTTGGCTTGCCGACCAGCCCGCACTGTGACTGCCACTGGGTGTAGTTGATGCTCGCCTCGGCGTCCACGAGATGGTGGTAGAACCAGTCGGCGCCGACACGCCAGGGCTGCTGGAGAACGTGGAAGTAGAAGGAGGCACACATCGCCCGCATCCGGAAGTTGAGCCAGCCGGTGGCGGCGAGACAGCGCATCGCTGCGTCCACCATCGGATAGCCGGTTTCCCCGCGCTTCCAGGCCTCTATCAGCTCCGGGTCGCGTTGCTCCTCGTTGAACCCCCGCAGTTCCGGATTGACGGCCCGATCCAACCACCCCGACCAGTCCGCCAGCTTCTGCTCATAGTGTTTGTTCCAGTACAGCCGCGAGGTGAACATCTCAAGAGCGCGCCCCTCGGGGGCGTGTTCGTGGACGTGCTGGTAGGCCTCCCGGACGGAGAGACAGCCGAACGCGAGATACGGCGAGAGTCCGCTGGTTCCCTCACGGGCGGAAAGTGGCGAGGAGATGCTCCCCGGGTACGACTGTATCCGGTCGACGAACCCATCCAACCGCTCAAGGGCGGCGCTCCGGCCGCCGGGCGGCACCAGCTCCTTCTCCGAGGTCACGTCGTATGCCGCCTCCACGTCGGCGATACTGACGTCCGTCTTCGGGGTCGACAGACGTACGGCGTCGAGGTCGGGGTCGTGGCGCTCACCGGTAAACCAGCCGGTCACCCGCTCCTGCCAGTTCGCGCGGGGACGGTCGGTCCCGCGGACGAGGCCGTCGCCAGCGACGAACTCCGCGCCGACCTCACGGGCCCGCTTGTCGCGGCGTAGCCCATAGCGGCCGGTAGGGCTGCAGGCGGCCAGTACCTCCCAGCCGGCCGCCCGGACGCTCCCGAGCACCGCAACCGGGTCGCCGTGGACGAGCGTTAGTCCCCCGTTCCCAGCGGCGGCATACTGGTCGTCGAGGTCCGCCAGGCAGTCATGCATGAACCTAACCCGGCTGTCACAGGCTAGGCCGTCGCCGCCGTAGAACGCCGGGTCGAAGACGAACAGCGGCACCAAGACGTCGGCCCTGTCGGCGGCGGCCGCTACGGCCGGGTGGTCCGCGGCCCGGAGGTGCTCGCGGTGCCACACCACTGCCCCGGTCGCCCCGTCCTCCAGGTCGGGGAGCAGCGACCCGGGCGACGGACGGTCGGCCCCGAGGGCGGACGGCTCCATACCTGCGGTAGCGGTCCTGGCCTCAAAAGCAGGTCGAACCGGCCGAGGGCGGTCGCGGGGCAGCCATGCCGGTCGGCCCCGCCGACCGGCTTATTCATCGGCGGGACCGTACCGCCGGTGATGACCGACCTCGCCTCGCGGTTGGAGGAGCGGCTGTGGGCCCGCCACTCGAATCCCAAGAGCGGCTGGTCGCGGGTACCGACCGGCCCCGCGCTGGTGTATGCCGTCTACAGCCGAAACTGGCGGCTACTAGCGGCCGTTCTCGGGTGGACCGTCCTCAACCCCGTCGCGTTCCCGCCGCCGGATACGGAGGACGCCTGGATGACCCGTGTCGTGCTCGCCGAGCGGTGGTGGGTCCGCGAAGAGGGTAATAGCACCGTCGGTCTTAGCTACCCGAACGTCTGCAACGCGGCCGGGGGGCTGGCGTTCGCGTACGCGCTAGCCGCGGCCTGGCGGCGCCGCCCCGCCGGCACCGCGGTCGCGACGGTGCTGGCCACCGGGCTGAAGCTGTGGTGGGTCGGCGCCCTGGTGCGGCGCTACGACGCCCGGGCAGGCTGATCGGGTCGAGACATCAACCCACCGTCCGGCGGTCACGCCGTGCTCGAGTCGATCGAGGGCCTTCCTGTCTCGGAGGCTGCTCGGAACCCCATGCGTCCAGACGGGCCACGAGGGGGGCGTCCTCGTGGGTGGCGGCGTCGCTGTCGGAGTCCGTCTCGGCGCTGGGCCACAAGGGAAGCGTCGCCAGCGTACCCTCCCAGCTGCTCTCCTCGTCTGCCAGGTCCCGCAGCCGCCTCTCCAGCCCGCCGATCGGGGAGAGGACAGCGTGGGGCGCCGGCCGAGGTCCGCTCGGGCGACGTACAGGTAGGGCGGCTCCTCGCGGTCGATGTGGACGGCGCTGTAACCGTGGTTCGTGAATTCCTCCTGGGCGGCGTCAGCGGTGGCGTCGGTCTTCATCTAAGTGGGTCCTCTGGTCATTAACTCGCGCGCCGCCACTCGCTTCTGGTCGTCGAACGTAACGGACTGTTGGGGATCGGGATCGTGGTCGTTCCGGGGCCGCAGGGACAGCGCTCACTCCAGTGGACGGTCCATCTTCAGCCGGCGGACGCCGTACCCCCGGTCCTCGTACAGCCCACGGGCGGCCTCGTTGTCAACATTCACCGACAGGGTGATTCGCTCACAGCCCCGCTCGCGGGCCCATCCCTCCACGCGGGAAAGCAGCGCCGTCGCCACCCCCTCGCCGCGACGCTCCGGGGTGACATACACCTCTTCGACGCTGGCCGCCGGGCCGCGGGCGAACACCGGCGGGGAGTCGGCGTAGCTCACCGCAGTGTAGCCGACTAGCCCGCCGTCGTCGGCGACGAACGTCGCGGCGGCGTCGTCGGAGAGGCGCTCGCGGCGGTACGCCAGCGCGTCCCCCCGCGGGTTCTCGGCCAGCGCGTTGTACGGGTCGAGGTCGGCCATCTCGCGGGCGAACGGGAGCCACAGGCCGTCGACGAGCGCGGCGATGTCCTCCTCGGCGAAGCGGCGAATCTCCATACGCCGGCCTGTGTCTCGGAGACCGTGGCAGTTCCGGGTCAGTTCCGGCACTTCCGGAACTTCCGGAAACGACCCCATTCCGTTTATGCCGATCACAGGAGAACAGCTCGGTCAGCCGATGCCATGATCCGCGACGCGCGGGTGCTGACGCCGGAGTTCGTCCCCGGGGAAGTCCAGTACCGCGACCCGGAGGTGGACGCGCTGACGACGGCACTGGATCCGGTGACGAAAGGCGACCCGGCGGAGACGGTGTTCCTGTTCGGCCCCAGCGGCACCGGAAAGACCTGTATCGCCCGCTACACCGCCGAGCGGCTGCGCGAGGCGGTGCTGGACGTGAACGTCCAGTACGTCAACTGCTGGCAGCACTACGCCCGATTCCGGGTACTGTACCGGGTGCTGGAGGGGATCGGCCGAACGCTGGACGTCCACCGCCAGTCCACGCCGACGGACGAACTGCTGGAGCGGCTCCGGACATACGACGGGCCGCCGTACGTCGTCGTCCTCGACGAGGTGGACCAGCTTGAGGACACTGGCGTCCTCTACGACCTGTACACCACTCCGGGAGTGTCGCTGGTGCTGATCGCCAACCGCGAGACGGACCTGTTCCGGAGCCTCGACGACCGGCTGGTGAGCCGGCTGGGAGCCCGCCGGCAGGTCCGGTTCGACCCGTACGGAGTGGACGCGCTGGTCGCTATCATGCGCGCCCGCATCGACCGCGGGCTGGCCGGCGACCCGTTCGCAGAGTCGGACCTCCGGTTTATCGCTGACACCGCCGCCGGCGACGCCCGCGTCGCCATCAGTATCCTCCGGGCGGCCGCCCGCCGGGCCGACAGCGAGGGGGTCGACGAGGTGCCCGGCGCGCTCGTCCGCGAGGTCGTTCCGGAGGCCCGCGAGTCGGTCCGGCGCGACCGAATCGACCAGCTCACCCCTGACCAGCAGGCGCTGTACGAGATCATCGCCGACCGCGAGCCGGTCGCCTCGGGCGCGCTGTACGACGCCTACGAGGAGCGCGTCGATGACCCCAAGACCCGTCGCACCCTGCGCAACTATCTGACGAAGATGGAGCGCTACGGGCTGGTCGTCAGCGAGGGGGAGGGCCGCGGCCGGCGCTATCGGCTGTCGGGGTAGCAGCCCCTCTCTCGGAAACTCCCTCGACCGCTCTAGCGGCCGTCTCGTACCCGTTCTGTCGACTGGTCGGCCTCCCGGAACTTCCGGAACGGACCCGCGCCGGCTTATACCTCCTGCCTGTCTCGGCGCCGAGCATGGGAGACAGAGATCCCGGAGAAGAGATGTCCTTCCCCCGGCTGGAGGCCGGGGTAACCGGGCTCGCGACGGACGACGACCTGCGCGGCCCGCTGCATGCGCTCGTCTGTGACCATCTGCTGGAAACCGGCGGCCACGCGCTGTGGGTGGACGCCGGCGGCCACGCGAGCACGGCGCCGCTGGCCCGAATCGCCCCGGGCGAGCGGTTCCTCGACCGCGTCCGCGTCGCCCGCGGGTTCACCGCCTGCCAGCACGCTGCCCTGCTGGACGCGCTGGCTGATGCGATGAAGGAGACGACGGCGCTGGTGGTCTGTCCGGCCGTGGACCTCCTCTACCGCGAGGGAGAGGTGGTCGGCCACCCGCCACGAGCGTTCCTCAAGCGCGCGGCCGACCGACTAACGGAAGCCGCCGAGGACTGTCCGGTGCTGGTTTCCTGGAGCGAGGGGGACCGTTTGAGTGCGCCGGTCCGGACGACGCTGGACCGGGAGCTCTGCTACGAGGCGACCCGGTTCGGCCCGCGATTCAGCGAGGAGTGCTTCGAGACGCTGGTCTACCGGACCGGTGGCTACGACGCCGGCGGGGGCGTCCAGACGACGCTGGCGTTCTGGGCGCGGCTGATCGAGCGCCGCCGGGACGCCCTCGGCGCGAGCGGGAGTCGGACGGCGCGGACGCCAATGGGGGTGGGCGCCGGTGGGGCGGACTAACCCGACCTTCCGCGACCAGGTACGGGCCGTCGAGCGGCGCTGGCAGCCGTTCCGGCGGGCGCTGCGGCGGCGCGACCGGAACGCCTTCGACCGGCTGTTCCGGGCCGCGCGGGACCACGCCGACGCCGGCGGCAGCCGTAATCACGGCGAGCCGCTGTTCCCGGTACTGATGGCGGCACTGGTCGAGCAGGAACGCCGCATCACAGCGCTCGAAGCGGCGCTCGGGGAGGACTGCCCCCGTCCGAATCCAAGCGCGGACGCGGACCTCACGGAGTGGTTCGAGCCGTGACGTATGCGGTGGAGTTCCGAGACGGGGATGCCCTCGTCTGGTCGCTGACCAGCGACGGCGCGAGCGTCGAGCGGGTGAGTGACTACGCCCCCAGCGTCTTCGTCGCAGGCGAGAACCTCGCTGCCGTCCGGGAGCACGCCGGCCACCTTCCGGACGTGCTTGGGGTCGGCGTCGAGCAGCATCGCACCGGCTTCCGGGAGGAGCCGGAGCCGGTCCTCCGGGTGGACGTCGGGGACGTCGAGGCCGTCCAGTCGGTCGCGCGGGTGATCGCCGGCTGGGGTAGGCCAGGGGAGTATCGGCTGTTCAACGTCGACCTCACCCGGGGGTTCCGCTACTGCCTGGAGCGTGGCGTGGAGCCGGTCCCGAAGGGGCGATCGCTACGCATCCTCCGGCTGGCGGCCGACGAGCGGGCGCTGGCCGGCGAGAGCGTAACGGCGCTGACCGTCGGCGGCGAGCGCGTCAGCGGGTCGCCCGAGGAGGTGGCGGAGGCCGTCGACGGGAAGGTGGCCCGGGTCGACCCGGACGTGCTGGTGTGTGCCCCCGGACGGCTGGTGCCGCGGCTCCACGAGCAGGGCGATATCGACCTCTCGCGGCTGGCGGCGGGGCCCGGCTACCGGCGGCTCGCCGAGCGCTCTACCTACACGAGCTACGGGCGGGTGGGCCACTCGCCGGCGCGCTATAACGTCCCCGGGCGGGTACTGGTCGACGAAGCGAACACGTTCCTCTGGGAGGAGACGAACCTCGCCGGCTGTCTGGATCTGGTCGCCCGCTCGGGCAAACCCCTTCAGGAGCTGTCGTGGGCCTCCATCGGCAACGTGCTCACCGCTATCCAGGTGCGTGCGGCCCGCGAGCGGGACGTGCTGGTGCCGTGGCGGTCCTGGCGCCACGAGCGGTTCAAGACGATGGGACAGCTCCACGCCGCCGACCGGGGCGGCCACGTGATCGCCTCCGAGGTAGGCGTCCACGAGGAGGTTCACGAGCTGGACTTCGCGTCGCTGTACCCGAGTATCATGGTGACACGTAACCTCAGCCCGGAGACGGTCCGGTGTGACTGTCACGACACCGACGACGTACCCGAACTGGGCTACAGCGTCTGCCCGAAACCGGGGTACCTGCCGGAGGTTCTGGAGCCGCTCATTGAGGACCGCGCGGCGATGAAAGCTGCGCTGGGGACGGCGGCCGACCCCGAGCACCGAGCGGCGCTGAAGGGCCAGGCCGACGCCATCAAGTGGATACTCGTCTCCTGTTTCGGCTATCAGGGGTTCTCGAACGCCAAATTCGGCCGCATCGAGTGCCACGAGGCCATCAACGCCTACGCCCGGAAGCTACTGCTGGACGCGAAGGCGACTCTCGAGGCAGGCGGCTGGCGCGTGCTCCACGGCATCGTCGACAGCGTCTGGGTCACCCCCCGGGAGGGTGAGCCACAGCGCCCTCTGGCTGTGCTGTGCGAGGAGATATCCGCCGACGCGGACGTCCCCTTCGAGCACGAGGCGACCTTCGACTGGGTGGCGTTCCTCCCGCGCCGGGACGACGAGGCGGGCGCGCTGACCAAATACTTCGGGCGGCGCAGCGAGGGCGAGGGCTACAAGCTGCGGGGTATCGAGTGCCGCCAGCGCTCGACGGCGCCGTACGTCGCCGACGCCCAGCGGGCGCTGGTGGCGGCGTTCGACGAGCACCGCCGTCCG
>CAZLOO010000084.1:0-8231 GCA_964561055.1 uncultured Halobacteriales archaeon | reverse complement strand
CGACACTGTCGGTCCTGACGATGGCGTTCGGCCTCGGTGTCGCCGTCGGACCGCTCTTGTCTGGTATTCTGGTCACCTGGGGGTTTGTCGTCCCCTTCGCCTTCGCGGCGAGTCTCGCGGCGGTCAGCATTCTCGTCGTTCTGACCCAGGTTGAAGAAGTCATCACCCCCCGGCGGTCGCTCCCACTGATCGGTAACGTGACCTGAACACGTGAGCTCGGTACTATCGGTTGTGTTGGCGAGTGGGTCCACTCCTCACGTCTACCCGGGCGACGATGAACACGGCCACGGGCCGGGATGGACACTCGCCTGTTTTCAGCCCCTGTTCGTCGGGTCTCTCAATGAGCCCAGTCAATCCAGCCGCTGTATTCAGCACGCATCTTCTGATACGACCCTGGTAGTTTGTTCAGCCCGTGGTGCATACCGGGCGCGTACCGATCACCGACGGCCCCGGTTGTCCGATATTTTATATTATTCCCTGTGAAGTACACACGCCATGCCCGTGACACCAGAAACGGACCTGGTGAGCAACTCGAGCGGCTGCGACGACATTCGAGGAGTACAATCGAACGTTCGCGGTCTCAGTTGTCGCCGATTTCTTGAGGAGAA
Organism: uncultured Halobacteriales archaeon; assembly: GCA_964561055.1. Lineage (GTDB taxonomy): Archaea > Halobacteriota > Halobacteria > Halobacteriales > Haloarculaceae > CAZLOO01. Next base: position 7,623 of record CAZLOO010000084.1, on the reverse strand, counting down.
CACGCCGTTCCTTTCGCCGGAAGAGTGACCAATCAAGGGAAAAACGGGGCATTGGACTGTCTAGATTCCCCAAGGTGGGCTAGCCCCGACATCAACCGGCGGCAGGATCCATATCTTCACCAGTGGCGGTTATGCAGTAGTTCAGGTCGGCGTGGCGAGGCTTGCTGGCCAACCGTTTCAGCTGTTTCTTCAGTTTCGGAGCCTGCCCGCGGAGTCCCGGAACGTGATAGTAGTAGTCAGCGGATCGGTTCAAATGAGACACAACAATTTCGTCGCGATCTCGCTGTCAAGGGGCCTTCTCATTCACCTCCCGAGACGGACAGCGTGAACGTGCCGGATTTTGGGGTAAAAGTGTATTCTCCGGGCTGGATACAGTCGGCGTTCTGTTTCGGGGCAGCCCAGATATCGTATACGAGGGTGGCCGTTTCGCCCGGGGCGAGCTGATACGGATGAACGACTGCTGGTTGTGGGAATTCCTGTTCTTCCGGTTTCCAGCAGTCGTCCGCCCCCTGTGTGGGATCGTATGCATTGGACAGGAGCACGAGCCCTGGATCGCTCTCGTCAGTGAACAGCGGGTTTGGCTCGTCGGGGTTGATATTTAGCGTGAGGGTGTCGGTTCCGTTGTTCTGGTACACGAGTTCGGTGCGGGCACCCGTACTGGGCGTGATCGTCGACTCAACAACGATCACATCGAACACAAGTCCGTCCTTGTCCCCCGGTTGAGCAGTAACGTCGGAGACAGCGATCGTCTTTTTCATCTGATTGTCAGGTCCCTGGTCTGGCGTGTTAGCGATACAGCCGGCACTCACCGTGAGTGCGGCAAGCGAACCGATGAACGTGCGTCGTCTCATAGCCGCCCGGTGGTAGATGAGCGAGGGAAAAGGATCTTCAGTGGGCTAAAACGGTCGTTTTACTCCCGTGGGTGTGAGGGTGATGATGGGTCAGCCAATGTTCGAACTCAGAAGCGCCGGTAGTACAACCACGTGCCAATGACAAGGAGTGCAAGAACGCTTCCGAAGAAAAAGAGGACTCCAGGCGGCACGGTCACGATTATCGGTTCGCTGTCCGGCTGTCCTGCTCCAGGGGTGAGGGGGACACCACTCGGGGCCGACCGACGAGCCAGTCGGGCGGCAATGACGCCGAGGAGGCCAAACAGGCCGACAAACCCTACTAGCCGTTTCACGGCATCGAAGAACGATGATCGGGAAATCTCATCCCCAGCGAACAGCACCAGTGCCTCGTTGGCCGGAGCATAGACTTTCATTTCCTTCCCCTGGTCGGAGTACCAGGTTTCGACGACCTCCACCAGGTCACTCTCCCTGAGGTTGTCGAGATGGTAGGAGACGTTTTGCACCGATGTATCGGCTTCGTCGGCGAGTTCGGAAGCGGTCCGCGGTCTCTCGAACAGGACAGTGAGAATCGATCGAGCGGTGGCCGACGACAGTGCTGCAAAGATCTCATCGGCTTTCGCATCGTCAATCGCCAGCAGGTCGGGGTCTCTCTCGAGATTCTGCTTGATACTCTCGGGAGAGGGACGACGAGACAGCCATTGTGAAATCCGGCTCACGCTCGGAGCAACGGAAAGGGATGCAAAATCCCTTCGGTAGACTTCAACAGGTATTGAAGACTCTCTGTCGGGAACCATTTCGCTTGGTTAGCTCATCTTCCGTGCTCGATCTGTTTATTCCACTCGAAATATATTTCAAATTATAAGAAGATGTATAGATTTTCATAAGGTGTCGATAATTCGTTCAGACGTTGCTGAAGACAGCGCATGTGTTCACCATGTCACTGCTCCTCACCTCCGCGGTGGTCGTGGAGGAGCTTACAACTGGAGATGCGAGGTCGAATCCGGCATGTCGTCGTCACTATCGTCGTCACTCGGTCCGTCGTGGAGAAATCGTACGTCGTCGTCAGTAAGGTACACCTGACCGTCCTCGATCTCGATCTCGACCGACCGCAGCGTCGTCTCCGCAGCCTCACCGCTGTCACAGTAACCCGAACAACTGTCGAAGATAGAGCCGTGTTTTGGACAGATGATCCCACCATCGCGTGTCACGACGCCGATGTCGTCGCGATACAGCCGCTGTTGCTCGTGGGTACAGTTGTTGACCCACGCCTGCACGGGCGGGTTCTCGGTGTCGGTACACGGAATCAGAAAGATTTCAGTCTCCTCGTCATGGGCGTCCAAGCCCGTGAACAGGTAGCCGTTCTCGCGGACATCCGCGACGCTCGTGATTCGATAGCGCATGCTACCGGTTCAACTGGACGGACAACTAAGAATTACGCCACGGGACGAATACCTCTCCTCGCGGCCCTCAGCGAAGAGCAATCCCCCACCGTCCGGAGTCGCGTGCCGTCGCGGACGACCGCATGGTCGCTCGTGTGGGTCAGTCGGGCGAGTCCCGATCCGGGTCGGCTGTGGCCTCACGCCAACACCACGAGTTTCCGGCCGACGCTGGACGCGCCTTTCTTGTGGTCTCGGCGGTCACGGGCGTCGTCCGGCGGTCGGTCGGCTCGATGACCTCGAGCTGGTCGATGGGGACCGCCGGCCGCCGCGTACACACAGCCCGCCGCGACGCCGGCGGGGTTCCGGCCGTTCGCCACGCCGGTCTCGACGGCTCGCTCGGCCAGCTGGCGCGCCTCACGCTCGCAGGTGATCCGGATCACCTCCCGCAGGTTCGTCCGGACCGCGGTGATTTCGAGCGGGTCCGCGTCGGTGACCTGCACCGTCGCCCCCGGCGGCTGCCAGTTGCGGGGCTCCTGTTTGGTGTCGCCGTGGACGAGAACAGTTCCATCGGGCTTGCACAGGACGAACCGGTCGCCGCTCTCGAGTTGGGACTGGGCGCGGTCCTCGTCGGCGACCGGACACCCGGGTGTGCAGCGAGAGACAGGCGGTCCGGCGCTTGCTCTCGCCGAGAAAGTCCTCGACAGCCGCGGGCGTTAGTGCCTCGATCACCCGGCTGTCCATATTGCATCGTGTACCGGCTACGCGGACAAGACCTGTTCGCTGCTCAATTGCAGCTGCAGGCCACAGTCGGGATTCTATCCCATTCGGGCGGCCGTACTGGATACAGAGAATGTATCGTTCAGCGAGGTATAAACCTATGTCAGCCGTTATCAAGGATTCAATCCTCTCAGTTTTCAACTCGTGTAGAAGTGAGGAGGCCGGGAATGGGAGACCACAAAGATCTCTCACGACGACGCGTGCTCGAACTGCTCGGAACCAGTGGCCTCGCCGGCCTAGCGGGATGCGGCCAACAGCAGGCCACGGAGACGCCGACCCGAACAGCCTCGCCAACCCGGAGCCCGACTGAAACCCTGACCGCCACCGAAGCGCAGACTGACACCCAGACCCCCGAGCGGGACTGGACGGTCGACCCGCTCGAGCATGACAAGCTCATCGGTGCGGCGTACTACGTCTGGTATGGTGAATCACGCTATTGGCAGAATGGATACCGTGGGACGCCAATATTGGGTGAATACGACTCTCGCGATGAGAATGTGATTTCCCCCACGAGTAGAGTCGTGGGCTTTTTCCTCGGATTTCTGTAACACCGGGAGGAGTCGTCGGAATAATATCATTGCCCGCCGGGCAGGATGAAAGTGAAAATGAAACAGTCCGCTAGCTAGAGCGGTAACCTCCCCCCGGTCGGACGACATCGCTTCATGTATCCTCTGTATGCAGCACGGCAGGCGTATCAAATCGTGGGAATTTCAACGAAACCATCCGACCCCTATCGTTTGGAAGCGGGTTGGATCAGTGACAACCTTGATGTGTACACATACTCATACACAAAACGCGGATGGTTTCGAAAAATATCGGTATCAAGAAGGACGTCTACGAGCGGTTGAAAGCGCACAAACGCGGTGACGAGAGCTTCAGTGAGACGCTCGACCGCCTCCTCCGCGAACTCGATTCCGATTGGCGGACGAACGCCGGGTTTCTCTCTCATCAAGAGGCTGCTGACCTCGAAGCAGAGGTTGAGCGAGGCTTCGATGACCTCGATGATGCGTTCGATGAACGCAGCGACGGGATCGACGAGCAGCTTTCGGAGGAATCGTGAAGCTCGTCGACGCGTCGTTTCTCATCGACTACGCCCGAGGCGACGATGCCGCAATCGCGTATTTAACCGCCCACGACGAGGAAGAGATTGGTGCATCGACCATCGTCCTCTCCGAGCTATATCGCGGGTTGCTGTTCACCCAGGACATGACACGAGCGGAGGTAATGTCGAAGTACGAGTGGGTGGAGCCGGTGCCGTTCACGAACGAGACGGCTGCAGAAGCCGCCGAAATCTACGTCGAGCTCCGTGCCGACGGCGAAATGATCAACAGGAGCGACATCTACATCGCTGGAACTGCTCGCTCGCTTGGTGTGTCCCTCGTCGTGAGCGACAATCATTTCACTGCTATCGAGGACCTAGAAGTCGAGACGTACCGGGAATAGCCTCCTTTTGTGACCTCTCCCACGAGTAAAGTCGTGAGCTTTCTCCTCGAATTTCTGTAACCGTACAGCGGTCGTCGCGCACTCCTCAACGGAGACGATACACGTACACTGCCCCTTGGTTTTCGGAGTCCGTGGCATGACTATCCAGAGGCGCCCCGATGAGTGCGGTCTCCTCCGACAGCGCGACCGGCCCCAAGATGGCTCCGACCCCAGTCGTTTCGAAGTTCAGTGTTCGTGTCTGTGACCAAGATGTCCCGTCTCGTGAGAACAGGCACACCGCCTCGACACCGTCTTGTTTCTGCGGCGTCGGACTCCACTCTCCGCTCAGGAGAGCGACATCTCCCGCCACTGCAACGGCGTCCCCGTAGTGCCCGGACCAGCCGTCTTGACTCTCTACGGTCGGAACGAGTTGCGCCTGTCGACGCCAGCCACCGTCAGTTCGCTCGAAGACGTATGCCGACCCCGAACGGTCGTCGGCCGCAGCTTCGTCCCCTGCGGCACCCACGATCATAGTATCTCCCGACAGCGATACCGCTCGACCGAAGAGATCGGCGGCGGCACCGTCCGGAGTGAGTGTCGTTTGACTGTCCCACGTTCCACGGAGCCGCGTGAAGACGTGGACCGAGCCTGCGTCCGTCCTGTTCGAGATATCGTCGGCGGGGCTACCGATGGCGAGCGTGTCACCGGCGATTGCGACGGCACTGCCGAACCCAGCCCCCCACTCGTCGTCAGGATGGCCGAGCGTCACGTGGTGGTCCCAAGAGTCGTCGGTTCGATGGAACACGTACACGCGCCCGTCCGCACCGTGATTCGGATCGCCTACTGCTGCGGTGTCGTCGTCGACGGCGATTGAGATGTCACGCGTCTCCTGGGATACCTCCTGGTCTGGAGCGAGTGTCGTTTCCTGAATCCACGACCCGTCCGTACGAGCGTAGAGGTGAGGTCCGACCGAGGCAGTGGATCCGGAGATCGCGACCGGAAGGCGAGCGGCAGACGAGTCGTCGCTATCGGGAACGAGAGTCGCCTGCTGGGACCACGACCCATTCGACCGCTCAAACGCGTACGCCATTCCTCCCCCCTCTGATTCGGTGTCCTGAGCGCCGACGACAGCCACGGTACCCGATGTCGCGATCGACCCCCCGAAATAGCGCGAATCACCATCGTTTGCAGTGAGACGCGGACTCGTCCCTGCCGACGTCTCAGTCCCTCCCGGGGTCAGCGTTGCAGTCGGCGTTCCAACGGTCGTGCTCGTCGTCGACGCCGGCGTAGGCGTAGATCGACCAGAGAGGGTGGTGGTTTCGGTGGCTGTCTCAGACGTCTCGTCCTCCGCACTACAGCCACCCAGCAGCATGCCGAGACAGCTTCCCCCAGCCAGCAAGGCGTGTCGTCGTTTCATAGCGGCGACTCGACTGTCAGAACGACTGGATCGTACCTCGCTGCATAGACGTTCATTTCCTGTCCCCTCTCCGAGTACCACGTGTCGACAATCGCGAGAAGATCGCCCTTGTGAAGCTTATTGATATGATATATGGCGTTTTGCGTGGACGTCCCAACAGCCTCGGCGACGTCCGAGGCCGGCTGCGGCTCGTCAGCCAATACCGTGAGAATCGCGCGTGCCGTCTCCGAGCTGAGGCCATCGAATACGGGGGCTGCGTGTCGAAGTGGGATGCACACCGGGTCCGGATCGTGCTCGGGAGGTGACTGAGCTGGGAGAAGGCTAGACGTGGTCGTCATTTCTGTGCCCGGCGTAAGCAATGAAGAGGCTTGTAGTCACCTACCAGAGGGGGTGCACTGACTTTGAGATGATCACAGTAGGTGATACCTGTGTTAGGAACTGAAACTACCTCACTCGTCGAAACGGATTAATACCAGTCTGCATTGCCCGATGATACAGGGCGATGGAGTTCGATGACGAGGTGCTCAAGACAGCGATACAGCGCAAGCCCGTCTTAGCCGTATTGGCGGAGGGACCCCACCATCGTCACGAACTTCAGGAGAAACTCGATTTCTCGAAGGCAACCTGCCACCGGATCATTCGCTCGTTCGACGAGATGCATCTCCTCGATCGAACGGACAACGGATACGAACTCACTGAACTGGGTCGGGTCGTCGCAGAGCAGGTCGAGACGTTCGAACGGAACGTCCACACAGCGGCTCGATTGGAACCGCTGTTGAAGGCGTTTGACGCGGCTGCCGTGGACTTCGACGTCGACCTGTTCACGGATGCGACGATTACCCGTCCCCTTCCAGATGACCCGTCACCACCTGTGCATCGGTACTTGGAACTGTTCGAGGAGGCTCAATCCGTCCGCACGATTGCGAGAACGTCGTTCGTGCCGCCACTGTACCTCGAGGAAATCTTCGAGACAGCCTTCGACGACGAGAAGAAGGGAGGGATAGTGATCTACCCGAAATCGGTCGTTGAGAAGCGGTATGCGGAGTATCACGACTGGCATCGCCAGGTGGCCGAGGAAGGGATTCCGATCCGATACCGTATCTATGAACGGAGTCCGTTCGGCATGACGATCTACGACGACGACCACGTCGGCTTGCGAGGGTACGACGAGAGGACCGGCACGCTTGTAGTGTTTGCTGACACGGACAACCCTGACGCGGTCTCATGGGCGGAGGACGTCTTCGACCACTACTATGAGAAATCCGAACCGCTCACGGCGTTCGAGGAGTTCCCGGATTGGGTGCCTGATTCCGATGTGTACGATATGATTCCCTGAGGCTCATTCGAGGAGGTTGGTGGAGCGTGTCCAGGAGGCCCGCGACTACGGGGAGTGTACTCGTCCGCAACCGTCGTGGTTGCGAGCGGTACTGGTTTCCGGCCCTGTGGTGAGCGGAGAAGCGATCACCGCAGACGCTGATACACCGTCGTCGGGAACCGGAGATTTGTACACGAGAACCGGCCACGACCCCGATGCGTCTGTCAGCCCGGTGGCTGTGCCCGCTCGACAATCGCATCATACACCACCTCGCCGAGCTCCAGCCGGCCACAGAGCCGCGTGATGTCCGTCAGCCCGTGGCTCTGGTCGCACTCGCGTTTCGACTGGAACCGACTTCTGGAGTTCTGGGTCCGGAGCCGGTCCATCCGGCGTTGACGGTGACCGGCCAACGTCTTACCTTGCCCGTCCTCGAACGACCGACACTCCGGGCCACGGTCCAGC
>CAZLOO010000083.1:0-8301 GCA_964561055.1 uncultured Halobacteriales archaeon | reverse complement strand
CAACCTCCACATCGGCCAGTGTATCTACTGCCGGCTCTGCGAGGAGGTCTGTCCCGTCGACGCCATCCTGCTCACCCAGAACTTCGAGTTCACCGCCGATACCAAGGACGAGTTCGCCTACAATATGGAGCAGCTGAAGTCCGTTCCGTGGTACAAGGACATCGACCCGCTCGCCTCCCGGGAACCCGACCGCGGCGCCTGGATCGACGAAGGCGAGGGCGAACTCGACTATCAGTAAACGCCCGCTCTGCGCGGTCCAGCGTCCCGCTGTCACGACGTTCTGTACGATCCGGGTAGCCGCCGGCTCCCATCACCCTCCTCGAGGTCCGTGGGGTGCTCTTTGTGCTGACCGGCGCGTCCGTCTTCGCACGAACGACCTCGATCCGTCCGTTTCCCTCGCCGAGGAGTGCCGGGAGAGCCTTGACGATCCGACACAGGAACAGCGTCCTACACGCCAAGGGGAGTTTGTCGCCGTCTGAGCGGGCTGGCGCTTTAGTTGGATGGCTGTATCTGGCTCCTTGCCGTTCCCCGATATGATCAATCGTCGCCGAACAGGGCCTCGCTCACGCGCTCGTGGTGGCGCTCGCGCCGACGGTGGCTCGCCTCGGCGTCAACCCGCACCTCGATGACCTGTGTCCCCTCGCTCTCTAACGAGGCGCTGTAGGCGTCCCCAAACGCCGTCAGCGAGTCGACGCGGACGAACTCGAGGCCGTAGATGTCAGCGGTGGGCGTGAAGTCGAGCCCGTGGGGTGTCCGGAAGTACTCGGTGAACGGCGGGTCGAAATCCTCGATGGGGAGCATGTGGAAGATTCCGCCGCCGTCGTTATTGATGAGGACGACGGTGGCGTCCACGCCACAGCGCTCCACGGCGAGCAGACCGCCGGCGTCGTGGTAGTACGCTAGGTCGCCGATAACGAGCACGAGCGGCTCGTCGGCCCCGGTGGCGGCGCCGAGGGCGCTGGAAATAACGCCGTCGATCCCGCTGGCGCCGCGGTTGCCCAAGGCCGTGATCTCGGCCGGGCGGGGCCGGGCGAATCGGTCGAGGTCGCGCACCGGCATCGAGTTCGAGACGAACAGCGTCGCCGGATCCGGGGCATCGGCCGCGACCTCCCGCAGAACGGCACCCTCGAACAGGTCCTCGCCGCCGGTCAGCTCCCAGTAGTCAGCCTCCAGGCGCTCGAAGCGCTCGCGCCAGGCGCCGGCCTCGCGCTCGACCCGGCCGGCGAGGCTCGCGGCCAGCCGCGTCGGGTCGGCGACGACGAGGTCAGTGGCGGTGAACTCCGCCTCCCGCCAGCCACCAGCCGGGTCGACGACGACCTGGCGGGCGCCGTTCCTGCCGGCGGTGGCGAGGTACTTGCGGAGCGGTTTGGAGGTCGGCGAGGCGCCGAACCGAAGCACCAGGTCCGGGTGCTCCTCAACCCCCTCCACGTAGGCGTCGTAGCCGCCACACAGCGTCACGCCGTCATCGCCGACGTGTGCGCCGAAACGCACCCCCGAGAGGGGGTCGGCCAGTATCGGAAACCTGGTGGCGCGCGCCAGCCCCCGGAGCGCTTCCCCCCGGATGTCGCTCTCTGGTCCCGCGACGATCAGTCCCCGGTCAGCGCTCTCGACGGCCCCGATCAGCGACGCTCGGTCGTGGGCGCTCGGCTCCGGGCGACCCGGGGTCACGTCCACGAATGGGCCGTCCCGGCCCTCGACCGCAAGCGGGAATTCCTCGGCGAACCCCTTCGGGACGTCACCTTCGACGGGGGTCGGCTCAAGGGGTTTGGCGAAGGGCACGTTGAGATGGACCGGGCCAGGGTGGGTGCCGGTCGTAGTCGCCACGGCGCGGGCCAACGCCGTCCGGAGTGATCGGAGTTTCCGGTCGTCCGCCTCCGGTTCAGGGAGGCTGCGGTACCGGCGGACGGCGTCGCCATACAGCTTCTCCTGGTCGACAGTCTGGTTGGCGCCCGAGTCCTGGAGCGCTCGGGGTCGGTCGGCCGTGAGCAGCAGCATCGGCACCCGTGCCTGGCTGGCTTCTAGCACGGCCGGATGGAGATTCGCCGTCGCCGTCCCGCTCGTGGTGACCACCGGCACCGGGCGACCGGTCCGTTTCGCCCGCCCGAGCGCGAAGAATGCCGCCGAGCGCTCGTCAAGCAGAGAGAACGGCTTGATGTCATCGTGGTCGGCGATAGCCGCCGTCAGCGGCGTACAGCGGCTTCCCGGGGCGAGAACGGCGGTCTCGACCCCCGCGGCGGCCAGTTCGTCCGCGATGACCACCCCCCAGAGAGTATTGCGGTTAGGGTACCCGGTCACCGTTCGAGTTCGTCCAGCACCGGCCGGTACTTCGGCTGTATCTCCGTCCACTCCTCCGCCGGGTCGGAGTCGGCGACGATACCGTTACCTGCGAACACCGTCGCCCGCCGGCCGCCCCCGACCGCCGACCGGATAGCGACCGCGAACTCCCCGTCCCCTCGCGCGTCGAACCAGCCAACGGGCGCGGCATACCAGCCACGATCGAACGACTCCGTGCCGCGGATTGTCGTCAGCGCCTCGTCAGGGGGGAGACCACCCACCGCGGGCGTTGGGTGGAGAGCCTCCACGAGATCCAGCACATGTCTGTCGGCAGCCAAGTCGCACGTTATCGGGGTCTGGAGGTGCTGGATGGTAGCCAGCCGACGGACCCGCTGGTCGCCGACCGTGCACTCCCCGAGAGGTGAGAGTTGGTCGCGGATAGCCTCCACGACCAGCCCCTGCTCATGTTGTATCTTTCCGCTGTCCAGTAGCTGGTCGGCCAATTCCGCGTCCTCTTCGGGAGTGTCACCCCGGGGGACCGACCCCGCTAGCGCCTCCGTCGCGACCGAGCGTCCCTTTAGGCGGACCAGTCGCTCCGGGGGCGGGCCGAAGAAGGCGGCGGCGTCGGTCGGCTGGACGAGAAAACGATAGCAGTCCGGGTAGGTGCGCCGGAACCGCTCCAGCAGACCCGGGACGTCCAGCTCCGTCGACAGCTCCGCCTCGAGAGCGGTCGCCAGCACCACCTTCCGGAGCTCCCCGCGGCGGATCCGGTCGGTCGCCGCCTTCACTCCGCGTATCCAGTCCGCCCGCTCGGGAGTGCGGCGGGTGCGCTCGACGCCCGGCGGCTGGGCGGCGGGCTGCATGGTCGGGAGCTCGGCCAGCCGCTCACGGGCGGCCGCGAGATCCGGTACAGTGCCGGACTCCTCCACGTAGCGGTGGACCGTGAGCCAGGTCCGGTCGCCGGCGCGGGTCACTTGAAGCTGGGGCACGACGAACGCCGCCGCGGGGAACCCCTCCCACGGGGGGCCTGGTTCATGATCGGCGTCGAACGCGACCCCGCCAAACGCGCGGGGCCGTGCCGGCGCCGGACCGTCGTGGTCGGCGCCGTCGAACAGCGCTGCAGCGCCGGCCCGGAGCCGGTCGAAGCGCTCCTCGCCCGCGGCTGTGAGCTGGACGGCCGCGCCGGTGCCGACGGCCTCGAACCCGTCCGGCGTCGCCCACGCGACTCGCGGCGCCGGACCGGCGGCCAGGAACGCCCGAAAGGACAGCTCCGGCAGCTCACAGCTCCGGCTAACCAGCCGGCCATCACCGGACGGGCGCACCCCCGCCAGCCCCTCGCTCCCTGCCGGTTCCATTGCGACACTGTTCGCGTCGGCTCGCCTTGAGACTGTCCTTCCCGGCGGGCCGAGAGCTACAAACCGGAGGCCCGCGAAGATTCGGTATGCCGAGCCGACGGGCGGTCCGCGAGACGTACGACCGCATCGCGGCCCACTTCGCGCGCACCCGCGAGCACCCGTGGCCGGAGGTCGAGCGGTTCGTGGAGTCGAGCGATCCGGCCGTGACGGCGCTTGACCTCGGCTGCGGGAACGGCCGGCACGCGGAGCTGCTGGCCGGTCGTGCAGAGCGGATCCTGGCGCTCGACATCTCGACGGCCTCCCTGCGGACCGCCCGCGAGCGAGCCGCCGACCGAGGGTACACGCTGGACCTGGTCGCGGCCGACGCCGCCGGTCTCCCGCTGGTGGACGACCGCGTCGACCTCGCGGTGTATGTGGCAACCCTCCATCACCTCCCCACCCGGGAGCTGCGGCTGGCGAGCCTGGACGAACTCGCGCGGGTGCTGGCTCCCGATGGGCGGGCGCTGGTGAGCGCCTGGAGCGTCACCCACGACCGGTTCGAGGCGAACGAGGCATTCGACGCGGAGATCGACTGGACTCTCCCCGACGGCGAACGGGTGGGGCGGTTCTACCACATCTATGATCCCGACTCCTTCGAGCGAGACGTCCGGGACAGCACGCTGGCTGTCGACTCTGTCTACGAGAGCGGCGGGAACTGTTACGCCGTGGTCGGGTGACACGTAGCGAGCGGAAGTCACCCCTTCAGGGGTGGGGGGATGTCAATCAGTGGACGACCGTCACCGGCACCGGAGCCAGGGCGACCAGCCGCTCCGAGCAGGAGCCCACCACTAGCCGCTCCAGTCGGCTATCCCCGCTGTGGCGGCCCATCACGACGTGGTCGTAGCCACGCCCGTCGACCAGCTTCAGTAACCGATCGGCGGCGGCCGTCGAGGCGCCGACTCCGCCCACGTCCGGGTCCTGCAATACCTCCGGCTCGATGCTCAGCCCGGCGTCCCGGAGCTCCATTCGGGCGCGCTCCAGCATCTGTTCGGTGGCGTCGGTTCGCTCCTCTGTGAGATGGACCACATCGAGGGTAGCGTCGTAGCGCTCAACGAACTCCACGGCGAACGCGAGGGCGGCGAAGGACGGCTCCGAGCCGTCGATCGGGACGAGCACGGTCAGTTCGGACATGGTCGCCAGGTAGGCGGTGGCTGGACAAAAACGCGCGGTCGCCGACGAGCAAGGGAAACGGACTTACCCCGCGCTCGGCTATCGAGATGTGAGCGCCGGTAGTCTAGTGGTAGGACGTGGGCCTTCCAAGCCCACAGCCCGGGTTCAAATCCCGGCCGGTGCAGTTCTGGGGCCCTCTCGCGCGGAGAGGGGGGTGTCACCGCGACGCGAGTTCCGCACCCGGGATATGCGATTCCCGCCGCGTAGACGCGGTGGGTCCGCACGCGTGACAGCCAATCCCGACCGAGGGACTGTGTACGACATCGAGGCTGCATTCGACGGGGTGGCGGGGTTCCTGTACGTCCTCACGGCCCGACGAACGGCGGCTGGCTGTCCGCCATCACGCCCACCCCCACAGCACCCGAACCGTGAGCAGGATCCGAGCCGCGGTTGACCTCGGACTGGAGATTACCGTTGGCAGTGTCGCCGTCCGCGGTACCGGGGCCGTCCCGGACTAATCGCCCGCCGTTGGCTCGACGCCCACTCGCGGCTCGGCACTGTACAGAAGGAGGAAGCCCACGGCTGCCAGCGCGATCAGCCCCGCGGCGGTTGCGAACGCCACCAATGCGCTCGTTGCATCCCACACTGCGCCGACAGTGACGGGACCGACCACCTGGCCCACCTTCCAGGCGACCGACCGCAGCGAGAGACTTCCCCCGACGGCGTCGAACTGTTCACCTTCCTCGACGAACAGCGCCATACTCGCCGGCAGGCGGACACTGTCGGCCACCCCGCAGACGCCGTAGGCGACGAATAACACGAACGCCGCCGGGACGACACGCACCCCGCCGACCTCAAGGGTGGGAAACAGCAGGTCGCCGTACGGCGCCAGCGGAACCACGGCCGTTCCGAGCGCATAGCCCAGTGCCCCGACGACGACGAAGTAGTGCTTGTTCCCCACCCGGTCGGTGTAGCCGCCGACCACCCCCTGCGTGAGCGCCTTCGTCAGCTTTCCGCCGGCCAGCACCGCCCCGATGAGGAAGGCGGGCATACCGAAGGCGGTCCGGGCGTAGATCGGCAGGAACGTGACCACCACCATCTTGCCGAACGAGAGGCCGACCCGGAAGACCACAAGCGCCCGGACCGGTGCTCGTCCGAGCAGCCGCCCCAGCGTCTCCAGGCCGGTCGCGGTCTCAGGGTCTGTGCGGCCGCCAGGATTGTCCCGGAGATAGAACAGAGTCAGAACACCCGCGAGGAGGGTGACGCCGCTCAGGATTACATAAGTGAACGTGAACCCGTACAGTTCCAGCGCGACGCCGCCAACGATGTCCCCTGCAAGTGAGGAGAACGCGCCGACCTGATTGTAGGTGCCGAGCCACTGGCCCCGCTCAGCGTCGGGCGCCACCTCACCGACGACGGTGGAGCCGCCGACCCACAGCACGCTGGCGCCTACCCCCTGGAGCACGCGAACGAGGATGACGCCGGTGGCGTCCGTGACGAAGCTGTAGGCGACGAAGACGCCGACGTTCAGCGCCAAGCCGGCCAGGAGCACCCGTTTCGCGTTGTGGGTGTCGACGTAGCGCCCCAGCGGGAGGACGATCAATAGTTGAACGACGGCGAAGGCGGTCCCGAACAGGCCCTCGACCGTGCTGGTGGTGCCGAAGGCGTCGGCGTACAGTGCCAGTGCGATGGCGATCGTGGAGTACGCCTGTGCCCGGGCGAACGCCGTTCCCGAGAGCGCCAGGAACTCCCGGTTCCGCAGGACCGACAGCGAGGACACTGCCGGCGGTTTGTCCGTCCGGCTGTTAAGAGCGTCCGTTCGCCCGAGCGGTTGGGTCGTGTAGACGGCCGATATTGGCTTTCCCGGAGCGCGTGCACGACCGCAGAAGTTTGACGAGGCGGAATTGTTGGTCAAAAAATATATTCCGTAGCTACATTTTCTTCCGGGGGCCGGTGGTCTAGGTCGCCGCCGGCCTGGCTCCCGGATGCGGTATCCGATGGGACCAATGAGACAGGACCCACGAATCGAAACCGACGAGTCGGGCCGTTCGATCGGTCTCAGCCGGCGCGGTGTGCTCGCCGCGATGGGGGCGCTCGGCGCTGCCGGGCTGTCGGGGCCGACCGTAGACGCCCAGCCCGGCAACGACGCCGGCCGGAGTGTCTCGGGCGAGGTCAGCGTCCTGAAGAACCCGGCATTCGTCACCAACGCCCGAGGGGACGGTCTCCCGAAGGGCGACGAGTTGGTGTTCGACACGGGACCGGTGTCGATACCGCTCGATCGGTTCGTTGAGCGCGACGGGGAGTACAACAGCAAGCTGTTCCGGTCGCTGAACGACTCCCGGCAGCTCGTCGTGAAGCAGCCCGAGGGCTACGACAGGGAGGACGGCTACGACGACCCCTGGGAGCCGCTGCGCTGGCGCGACGTCTCCGACACCGGCGGAACGGCGACGGTCGGGCCGGTCACCGGACCCGACGGCGGGGACGGTGACGCCGGGACGGCGGTCGATATCGAGGTGACCAAGGCCATCCCGAACGGTCAGTACACCATTTGGGTGGTAAAGTACGCCGCGCTAAAGAACCCGGAGGACGACCGGTTCCAGGACAACCCGTTCGTCAGCCCCGCCGGCAACGGGCTGGTCGGGTTCCACAACCTCGGACAGAAGTTCGGCGGGCCGGGCAGTTCGGAGAACGAATTCAGGACGGACTCGGAGGGCGACGGCAGTATCAGCGTCGTAACCGAGGGCGGTCCGCTGACCGGTGTTCCGGGCTACCGACCGCTCGGCGATGACCCGGTCGAAGACGGGCCTGTCCCATTCGTTGGGACGGAGGACGACTACGAGCAGAGTGGCAGGCGACTGAGCCGGATTCAGAACAACCTCCGGGCTGAGGACCAGATTAGCTTCGTCGGCGCCTACCACTACGACGACCAGACGTGGGGCGTCTACCCCGGTCCCTGGCATCTCAACCAGTTCGGCGTCTCGTTCGTGTTCGAGTAGAGGCAGACGGGGGGAGAGGAGCCACGGGATGGAAACCCCTATAGAGCCGGTCGCCCCACCCCGGACATGGCCCTCGACCCGGCCGACCGGGAGCTCGTCGTCACCGAACTCGGGCGCGAGCCGACACGTGCGGAGGCGGCACTGTTCGAGAACCTCTGGAGCGAGCACTGCGCCTACCGCTCCTCGCGGCCGCTGTTAGCGGCGTTCGACAGCGAGGCCGAGCAGGTGGTAGTCGGGCCCGGCGACGACGCCGCGGTGGTGGCGCTGCCGGGCGGGGAGTACTACGTGACGATGGGCGTCGAGAGCCACAACCATCCCAGCTACGTCGACCCCTACGACGGCGCCGCCACCGGCGTTGGCGGCATCGTCAGAGACACGATGAGTATGGGCGCGTATCCCATCGCTCTGCTGGACTCACTATATTTCGGCGACTTCGACCGCGAGCACTCCCGGTACCTGTTCGAGGGGGTCGTCGAGGGGATCTCCGACTACGGCAACGCCATCGGCGTGCCGACCGTGGGCGGGTC
>CAZLOO010000082.1:4548-8361 GCA_964561055.1 uncultured Halobacteriales archaeon | reverse complement strand
ATAAAGTGGGTTAGCGATGCTGGCTGTAGTCATACTCACCCAAAATCACCGGCTTCCCACCCGTCAATGCAGAGCTGCTTGATGCCGCGGTGCAAGTAAGGAGCGCGTTGCGATTCTCTGCGCCGCTCCCGGAATGGATTGTGGAACGTCGTGGTGACGGTCGTCGCGACCACGATTACAATCGTAATGTATGTTTGAAATGAATAAAACGTCGGAATAGCGGGCGTGTCGTGGCCAGTGGGTAGCTCACCAGTTACCGGCTTCATTCCACGATGAAAGCTATAGCCTTTCGCCTCAAACGGCTGTAGGTGGAAAAGAGAGGGCTTCCGTCCGGTCCCAGCGGCTTACCCGTCGTCAGCTGTCAGTGGGAGTGGCCCGTCGCCTCCCCGTAGCTCATCCCGAAGCGGTCCTCAAACAGCTCCATCGTCTGGCTCTCGATGGCCTGGAGCTCCTCCGAAGGCTCGCCCTCGGCGTGGTGGACCGTCGCGTGGATGCGCTGAGCACAGCTGAACAGCGCCAGGTCGCCGACCACCTCGGCGCTGCTCTCGCCGTCCTCGGCGAGCATGCTCATCAGCCCGCTCGGGAGCACGACCTCATCGTGGCCGTCCGGACCCTCAACCGTTACCGTCACCGTCGTGTCGTCCGCCATACCTGTGGTTCGACACGCCAGCACATACCTCTGTTGGGGGTTCGCCCCCGACGCACGGCCGCGCCGGTCAGTCGTCGGCCGGCGCTGCCTGCCCAGGGCCGGTCATCGGGCGGCCGTCGGCGCGCGGCCCCAGTCCCGGCCCGTGCGGGGTGTCCTCCGGGTCGAGAGGGCGGCGCTTCCGGTAGTCAGTTGAACGCTCAACCGGGCGACGGCCGATGGCGTCGATCATCTCCACGTACTCTCCGACGCTGCGCATCTCGCCGAACTCCCCGCCGGCGCGCTTGGTAATCTCCTCGGAGAGGATGGTGCCCATGAAGTCATTGGCGCCACAGGAGAGCATCTTCAGTCCCTGCTCGTCGCCGTACTTCACCCACGAGGACTGGACGTTGCGCACGTTGTCCAGGTACAGCCGCGACACCGCAATCATCAGTTCGTCTTCGTCGGCCGTGGCGCCGCTCGTGACGAGCCCCTCCTCGTTGAGCGGCGTCTCCTGGTGGACGAACGACAGCGGGACGAATTCGGTCACGGCGCCGGTTCGGTCCTGGAACTCCCGGACGCGCTGGAGGTGTAGTGCTCGATGGGCTTCGTTCTCCACGTGGCCATACATGATGGTCGCGGTGGTGTCGAGGCCGACGGCCGCGGCCGCCTCCATCGCGTCCAGCCACCCTTGCGTGTCGATCTTGTTCGGGCAGATCGCCTCCCGTACCTCGTCGACCAGTATCTCGGCGGCGGTGCCGGGCACCGAATCCAGCCCCGCCCGCTGCAGCCGGCGGTACACCCGCTCGTAGGACCAGTCCGTTCCCCGGCGGGCGTGGGCAGCCTCCTCGGGAGTCATCGAGTGGACATGGACCCCGCCGACGTCCATGGCCCGTATCTGCTCGACGTACGTTCCAGGATCGGTGACATATCGTTTGGGCGGCTTGTAGTTCGGCCCCCCCTGGGCCTCAAGGGTCTCGCGATGGTCGTCGTTCAGCGCGAACGCCGGGTGGAGCCCAGACACCGAGCAGACCTCGTAGATCCCCCGGTCCAGGGCGGCCTCCACTATTTCTCGAGATTCAGAGGGTCGCTTCGTGAATCCGCGGTCGGCGTCCGAACCGGTCTCGAAGTCGCCGGCTGGGTCCTTGAAGTTGCAGAACAGACAGCCCGTGTTGCAGGCGGTCGTCAAGTTGTTATTCAGGTTGGCGACAAACGTGACGTCCTCGCCGACCACCTCCGCGCGCCGGCGGTCGGCGGCCTCCAGCACCTGCTCCTTGCGGTTCAGGTCAATCCCTTCGAACCCAGTGCCGGTCGTCAGTAGTTCGATGCCGTCGACCACGTCCAAGCGGTCCCCCGCTCTCGCTTTCGCGAGAGCGTTCTCGAAGGACTGGTCCGTCTCGGGGACCTGCTCGAAGTCGAACCCGCTGGGGACGTTCGTCGGCCGGCGGCGCATGGACCGCAATCACTGCCGGGGGTACAAAACACCACCGGCTACCGGCGGACGGCGCCGCCGTCACGGGGTACTCCTCCGCAGAGCCGCGGGTTAACTCCTCGCGAACCCGCGTAGTACGCCCTGGCCGTCGGTCCCCCCCTGTAGTTCCGGCAAAGTAGCGCGCTCGGGATGGGGCATCAGCACCCCCGTCCGCTCGTCCTCGCCGAGGATACCCGCGACGCTGGCCTTCGAGCCGTTGGGGTTGGCCGCGGCGGTCACCTCGCCGTCGGGATCACAGTACCGGAACAGCACCCGATCCTCGCGCTCCAGGCGGTCGAGGGTGTCGTCGCTCGCCTCGAAGCGGCCCTCTCCGTGGGCGATGGGTAGTTCGATCACCTCGCCGGCCTCGAATGCCCGCGTCCAAGGGGTGTCTGCCCGCTCGACCCGCAGCGTAACGTGCTCGCAGTGAAAGCGGGCGTCCCGGTTCGTGGTGAACGCTCCCGGGACGAGACCGGCCTCGGCGGCAATCTGAGCGCCGTTGCACACCCCCAGCACCGGCAGTCCCTCCTCAGCCCGCTCCCGGACGATCTCCATCACGGGCGCCCGGGCCGCCATCGCCCCGGCCCGGAGGTAGTCACCGTAAGAGAACCCGCCCGGGATGATGACACCGTCCAAGTCAGCGGGGAGGTCGTCGTCGTACCACACCCGCTCGGCGTCGAAGCCGAGATGCTCCATCGCGAGAACGGCGTCGCGGTCGCAGTTCGACCCGCCGAACTGGAGGATGCCGATCACGCTGTTTCCTCCCGCTCGGCAATGGCCACCTCGTAATCGTGTATCGTCGGGTTCGCGAGCAGGCGCTCAGCCATCTCTCTGGCGCGCTCGCGGGCGCCCTCGGCGCTGTCGGCCTCCAGATCAACCTCGAAGCGGTCGGCCGAACGCAGCGCCGCAACTTCGAACCCCAGCCGCTCCAGGGCCTTCCGGGTCGTCTCGGCCTCCGGGTCGAGCACGCCCCGCTTCAGCCGGACGGTCACGGTCGCCGTGTAGGCGGTCATCGAGCGAGCGTCGGTATCGCCGGGTGAAAACGGTTGTGACACGTTACAGCGACCGAACGGCTTCGACCGCGCTCTCGATGTCGGGCGCGTCAAACAGTGCCAGCCCGGTGTAGGCATTGGTCCCGGCCAGGTACATGTCACTGGCGACCTCGACCACCGCCGGCGGCAGCGGCTCCGGGTTGCGCTCGCAAAGCCGCCGCCAGTCGGCGACCCCATCCCGCTTGGCGCGCCGTTTCGCCTCGTTCACCGCCGCGACCCATTCGGACTGTTCGCGCTTGTGGTACTGGCGGATCACTTCCTTCGAGAGCTGTTGTCCGTCGTAAGCGAAGCGGTTCTCATCGAACGTGCCCGCTACGTCCGCAACCCGCACCTCCCCGCTATGGTAGAGACACTCGATCTTCCCGTCCTCGTGAACCATCCCGGCGCCGGCGGCCTGCTCCGTTATCAGCTCGTTTACCCCACGCGCGAGCACCTCAAGATCCTCGAGATCGGCGCGGCCGGCGATACGGTCGGCCTCCTCCCGATCGAGGTAGCGGTCGGACTCCTCGAACTTCGTAGAGAACTCCACTACCGGCTCTGGCAGGTCTACTGCTCTCTCGGGCCACTCCGTGC
The DNA here is from genome assembly GCA_964561055.1 of uncultured Halobacteriales archaeon. GTDB lineage: Archaea > Halobacteriota > Halobacteria > Halobacteriales > Haloarculaceae > CAZLOO01. The sequence goes on along the minus strand of CAZLOO010000082.1, from coordinate 4,640 downwards.
GGTCTAAACCCACCTCGGCGGGAGTCGCCCGGCCCCGCAGCGAGGAGCCGACCGGCACTCGGTTTCGGAACACGATCTCCAGCGGGACGAGG
>CAZLOO010000082.1:0-4538 GCA_964561055.1 uncultured Halobacteriales archaeon | reverse complement strand
AGGTAGTTGTCTCCGCCCGCCGCGTTGAAGCTGTCATAGTCGTACGTCAGCCCCTCGTGTGGAAGATCCGGCACCTGTGTGAGGTCGATAGCCATCTCCCGGGGCGGCTCCGGGCAGTCCGCCAGCGCGATCGGCTCCCCGTCTGCGATTACGCCGCGGTAGTGGGTCGGGATGTCCTTCCGCTCCAGCAGTTCGAACGTGGCGGCGCCCATCGCACACAGCGCGGCCCCCTTGTTGGGGATGGCGTCTGGCATCTTCCCCCAGTCGAAGACGGAGTAATCGTCCGTGAACCGGAACGAGCCGCGACCGAGCCGATCGGGCGTCGCCGGCTCCGCGATCAGCACCTCCTTGACGCTCGTCATCGGGGGAGCCTTCCCCCGGCCGGGACAAAGGTGTTTCCGGGCGCCGCTCCTGGGCCCGTCATGACCGACACGGTCCGTTATGAACGGGAGGGTCCGGTCGCCGTGGTCATGATCGACCGGCCCGGGGCACGCAACGCCGTGGACGACGCCACCGCCCGCGGGTTGCGCGATGCCTGGCGCCGGTTCGAGGAGGACGACGCCGCGGTAGGCGTGCTTACCGGCGCCGGGGGGACGTTCTCGGCTGGGGCGGACCTGAAGGCGATGAACCTGGAGGACCGCCCGGAGGGGTGGCTCGGCTGCACCCGAATGCGGGTGGACAAGCCGACCATCGCCGCCATCGAGGGGCACTGCGTCGCCGGCGGGTTAGAGCTGGCTTGCTGGTGTGACATGCGCGTCGCCGGCGAGGGGGCCACCTTCGGCTGCTTCGAGCGGCGCTTTGGCGTCCCGCTGGTGGACGGTGGCACCCAGCGGCTTCCCCGCATCGTCGGTCTTGGGCGGGCGCTGGAGCTTATCGAAACCGGCCGGGCGCTCGACACGCAGGAGGCCCGTGAGTGGGGGCTTATCAACCGGGTCGTGGAGGACGGCAGCGCGCTGGAGGCGGCCGTCGATCTCGCGGAGACCATCGCAGTCCATCCACAGCGCACCGTCCGCACGGACCGCGCGGCCGTCTACGACGGGCTTGGCCTCCCAATCGAGCGCGGGCTAACCGTCGAGGCGCGCCACGGCGCACGGGCGATGGAGACGGCCCGGGAGGGTGCCGATCGGTTCGCGAGCGGCGAGGGGCGAGGCGGCGAGGGCATCCAGTAGATGGCTCAGTCCCGGAGGTCATCGTTCTCGAGCGGGTCGCTGGCCCAGTAGTCGTGGTTCTCCACCTGCCGGAAGCAGGCGGCTAATCCGCCTGCCTCCGTGGCGTAGTCGGCCGGCGCCTCCCGTCTGCAGGCCTCGCGGGCGTACGGACACCGGGTGTGGAACCGACAGCCCGGGGGCGGGTCTCGCGGCGAGGGGACGTCGCCCTTCAAAGCCTCCACCCGGCGCCCCTTCTCCGAGGTGGCCGCACGCGGGACGCTCTCCAGAAGCGCCTCAGTGTACGGGTGTTGGGGGTCCTCGAAGATGGCCTCTACGGGGCCGCGCTCAACGATCTCCCCGAGGTACATCACTGCCACCCGGTCGGAGATGTGGCGCACCACGCTGAGGTCGTGGGCAATAAACAAGTAGGTCAGCCCGAACTCCTCTTGAAGATCCGCCAGCAGGTTCAGTATCTGTGCCTGGACGCTCACGTCTAGCGCGCTCACCGGCTCGTCCAGCACGACGAAGTCCGGCTCCAGCGCGAGCGCGCGGGCAATGCCAATCCGCTGGCGCTGGCCACCGGAGAACTCGTGAGGGTATCGGTCCACCTGGTCGGCGGACAGCCCCACCCGCTCAAGCAGTTCCTTCGCGCGCTCCCGGCGGAGCCGCCGTCGCGACCAAGCGACGGACACCTCCACATCGATACCCGCCCCGGAGCGGGTCGCTGTCGCCTCCAGGCCCTCCGGCACGGATGCGACCACGCCGTCGGACGTCTCGGTGACGGTCACCTCCACCACCGCCTCGCCGTTACTGGTGCCGACGATTAGGTCAGCGTCGTCGGCGACCGTGATGGTGACGTCCGCGGGGTCGACCCCGTCGCCACGGACCGTGCCCCGGACGGGCACTGTAGGGTCGCTCTTGGGCCGATCATGAATCACCAGCGGCTCGGTGACGATCTCCCCCGCGGTGTTCCGGGGATCGAGACTGGAGAAGGGGTCCTGAAACACCACCTGCGCCCGCCGGCGGAACACCGACAGCGCCTCGCCATCCATCTCGAACACCGGCTCGCCGTCGAACAGCACCTCCCCTTCGGTGGCCTCCTGGAGGCGCAACAGCGTCTCCCCGGTAGTTGATTTCCCGCAACCGGACTCGCCAACCAAGCCCAGCGTCTCCCCGCGCCCGATGGATAGCGAGACGCCGTCAACGGCCTTTACCGATCGGCGCTCGCGGCCGAGCAGCCGGTCCAGTGCCGTGTCGTTCTCGAAGAAGTACTTCCGGAGATCACGCACCTCAACCAGCGGACCGTCGCCGCGCTCCTCAGCCATCGTCGCCTCCGAAGTAATCCGGCGCGAGCGCCTCCGCCTCGTCGTAGGCGTGGTCGGCGAGCACACACTTGGCGGCGTGGCCGTCCTCAACCCGGAACTCCGGGGGTTTGTTGAGACACTCGTTCATCGCCTTCGGGCACCGGTCGGCGAAGTAGCAGCGGTCGCCCATCTCCTCATCCATTAGGCTCGGGACGTTCCCCTCAATCGGCTGGAGCCGCGGCGCTGGGTCGTCCAGGTCCGGGATGGAGCCGAGCAGCCCCTGTGTGTAGGGGTGGACCGCGTGATCGAACACGTCCTCTAGAGAGCCACGTTCAACCACCTCGCCGGCGTACATCACGCACACCCGGTCACACATCCGTGCGATAACTCCGAGATCATGGGTGATGAGCACGACGCTCATCTCCCGCTCGGCCTGGATCTCTCGGAGCAGCTCCAGGATCTGGGCCTGGATGGTGACGTCGAGTGCCGTCGTCGGCTCGTCGGCGATCAGGAGGTCCGGTTCGCCGGCCAGCGCTTGGGCAATCATGGCCCGCTGGAGCATCCCGCCGGAGAACTGGTGTGGATACTCCGTCGCCCGTTCAGCGGGATCGGGGATGCCCACCTGCTCCAGCAGTTCCACCGCGCGGTCGTGGCTCTCGGTGCTGGTGTAATTGCGCCCCGGGAGCAGGCCGTCCACGATGAACGACCCCAGCCCGTACCCCTGGGTGCGCGAGCGGGTGGAACGGGGCCGCGCGGAGGCCCGGCGCTGGACCTCAACGGCCTCGGCTATCTGCTCGCCCACGGTTATTGATGGATTGAAGCTGCTCATCGGGTCCTGGAACACCATGCTGAACGCCGGGCCGCGCAGCGACCGGCGCACCCTCTTGGGCACCGACTGGAGGTCGACCATCCCGCCGTCGGCGGCGTCCGGGAACTCCTCAGCCAGGTCGGGAGCGCGGTACCACACCTGCCCGGCAGTCACCCGGCCGGGCGAGTCCACGAGGTCAATCAGCGACAGCGCGGTGACGCTCTTGCCGGAGCCGGACTCCCCGACGATGCCGAGTATCTCCCCCTCCCGCACGTCGAAGTCCACCGACTCGACGGCATTGACCTGCCCCTCCTGGGTGAAGAAGCGGGTGGACAACCCCTCGACGCTGAGCAGCGTCACACCCCACCCTCCCCCTCGATGCCAGGGTCGAGGGCGTCCCGCAGCCAGTCGCCGAGCAGGTTGATGCCGATCACCGTCAGCACGATTGCTATCCCGGGGACGGTCGATATCCACCAGGAGGACGCCAGGTAGTCCCGCCCTTGGGAGATGTCGAAGCCCCACGACAACGTCGTCCCGGAGAATCCGAGGAAGGAAAGCGAGCTCTCCAGCAGGATGATCGCCGCGATCTGTATCGTCCCGAGAACGAGGATCGGCGTGACGGCGTTGGGTAGGACGTGCTTGAGGATGATGCGGCTGTCGCTGGCGCCCAGCGCCCGCGCGGCGGTGATGTACTCCTCCTCGCGGATGGACAGCGCCTCCCCGCGGGCGACGCGGGCGAACCAGACCCAGTTGACCAACCCGACGACGACGATCACCGTCCCCGGGAGGACGAACGTCTCCGGCATCTCCTGGGCGAAGCCGGCCGCGACGAACGGGTCCGGCACCGGGACTGCCGCCCGGCCCCACAGCCCGATCAGCGCGATGGCCAGCACCAGCGACGGGAACGAGAGGCTGATGTCGGCAAACCGCATCAGCCCGTCGTCCACCGCGCCGCGGTAGTAGCCCGACACCAGCCCGACCGTGACGCCGATCCCCGCCGCCAGCAGCGTGCCGAGCACGCCCACCAGCAGCGACGTGCGGGCGCCGTAGATGACCCGCGACAGCATGTCACGGCCCAGCGAGTCCGTCCCCAGCGGGTGGTCGTCGGAGGGCTCGATCACCCGGGTCTCGTTGACCAGCGTCACCTCCCCGTCGACGACCTGGGTCGTGCTGGTCTCGATGGTCCGGGAGAAGCCGTAGGGGGGTTTCTGGGTGTCGTTGAGGTCCTGGGCGGTCGGGTTGTGCGGCGCGACGAACGGTGCGAACACCGCCACCAGC
>CAZLOO010000081.1:7697-8374 GCA_964561055.1 uncultured Halobacteriales archaeon | reverse complement strand
GAGTTCAAGGCCGCCGGGGGCGCGGCCTCCGGGTGGGCGCTGCTGGCGTACGATCCGGTCGCCAAGCAGCTGCGTAACCTGGTCGTCGACAAACACGACCAGGGCGCGCTGTGGGGATCCCACCCCATCCTCGCACTGGACGTCTGGGAGCACTCCTACTACTACGACTACGGGCCCGACCGCGGCAGCTTCATCGATGCCTTCTTCGAGGTCGTCAACTGGGAGAAGGTCGCCGACGAGTACGCGACCGTAGTCGACCTGTTCGAGTAGAGCTCCTGTAGCTTCCTTCTTTTTTCGCCCGGCCAGCCGCGGCACTGGTCCGCCGTCGACCGTACCGCTCATACCGGTCGCCCCCGAGCAGCCGGTATGCCGCGACCAAAGGCCGCCTTCGATGAGCTGCGGCCCTTAGAGTTCCGCGACCCGTCGGAGGTGCTCGACGCCGACCGGATGTACACCGTTTACGAGATCGCCCGCCTGTTGCAGGGGCTGGACCCCGATCGCGACCTGGAGCCGGGAACCGAGGCTATCCTGCTGGACTGGGCCATCCCGTGGATGGTCCACAACGCCGAGCAGTTCGTGTTCGGCGAACCGGAGGCCGATGACGAGCCGGGTCACTACGGCGTCCGCGAGACATGAACCTGCTCGTGGCGGGTGCGGTGACGGTGGACGCCGGAAAA
>CAZLOO010000081.1:0-7687 GCA_964561055.1 uncultured Halobacteriales archaeon | reverse complement strand
ACCACCTTCTCGACGGGACTCGTCGAGTACGTCGGCGGCGTCGGCTTCAAGCCCCGCGCGGGCAATGATTACTGGTACCATCACGACGACTATCGGCGCGCGCTAGAGAACCGCCGGCTGTACGGCAAGGACGCCCGCCGGCTGGCGAGGGTAGCCGGCGTCGACCACCCAGAGTCGATCAACCCGGTCCACCGGCTCTGGACGCCCAGCGCTGGCCCCGGGACGGGCGTGCTCGGTCAGACAGACCGAGAATTCCTGCTCGACCGGGTGGGCACCGGCGAGAACGCAGCCTACGTCCGCAACGCGACCGCCGACTTGCCGGCCTCGGCGGAGGAGGCACTACCCCTGGAGGACGCGACCCCGGTCCGGTCGCTCCCGGAATTCAACCGCGCGATGGAGCGACTCCACGTCCCAGCGCTGGAGGCGCTGGGCGAGCGGGTCCAGCGCACAGAGCGGGCGGTGGTGGAGTCCTACGGTGACATCGCCCGGCCGCTCCAGGGGTACCAGCCAGACGCGACCGCCGTCGTCCAGCCCCGCCAGGTCCGGGTGTACGACGGCGAGCGGTACGCCCGCGCCTGCCAGGTGGCCAGCGGCAGCGCACAGGAGGGCCGCCTGGAGGAGCACGTCGGCGACGTCGCCGAGGTGCTCCAGCCCCGGGCGACTCTGGAGCTCCCGCCACTCGGGAGCGACGCCCGCTCGGACCCGGCGGCTGTGGCCGACGCCTACGAGCACGCCTTCGAGGCGGTGGTCGCGACGGCGTTAGACTGAGAGGAAACCGCTACCCCATCCGGGCGGCCTGGGCGGCGAGTTCGATGGTCGCGTAGGGCCGGTCGGTGACGCTCGGGCCGTGACCGGTGTGCATCTCCGCGAGCTCCTCGTCTACCGTTCCGAGCAGCCGGTCGATGCTCTCTATCAGCGTTGCGCGGTCGGCCCCTTCCAGGTCGGTCCGGCCGAACGACCCTCCGGAGAACACGAGGTCGCCGGCAAACAGGACGCCCCGCTCGCTGTACAGGCAGAGGTGGTCGGCGGCGTGGCCGGGCGTGTGCAGGGCGAGATAGTCGCCGTCGCCCATCCGGACCGTCTCGCCATCGCCGAGGCGGTGGTCGACGGCCGGGCGCTCGGGGTCGAACCCCCAGGTCTCGACGCCGAACGCCTCCCGGAGCGCCGGGAGGGTGCCGACGTGGTCCGGATGGCTGTGGGTGAGGACGACAGCGTCGAGATCGTCGACATGCTCGCGGACGCGGGCGACGACGTCGAACTCGTTGCCGGCATCGACGAGCACCGTCCGCTCGCCCTCGACGAGGAAGGCGTTGCTGGTGAACCCGCGTGCGTCGCGGGCGAGGTTGCGTATCACGCTGAAGGCTCCGTTCCCGGGCGGCTTGTGCGTGTCGACGGCGGTCAGTCGACGGCCTTCAGGCCGAGCCCTACCAGCTGGCGGAGCACCGCCTCCTCGCTGAGGTCGTACTCATCGGCCAGTCGCTCGATCTCCGTCGCCTGCTGTTCGTTGCATACCACAGTGAACCGCCGCACAGTCTCTGGGTGGTCCGGGAACGGACTTAAATCCGCGTCGGACGGCCGTCAGCCGGTTGGGAGCGCCCCGATGGTCCGGAGGTACTCCAGCAGGAACTGCAGGGCGTTGAACGAGCCGTGCATGACCACCGGCACGACGAGATTGTCCGTGAGCTCGTAGGCCGCCCCGAGCACGAGCGCAAGAGAGAATACCACCGCCAGCGACGCGATGACGCCGCTGCCGGTGAAGCTGCCGGCGTGGGTGACCGCGAACACGCCGCTGGCGAGCCCGATAGCCGCTGGCGCGGAATACGCTTCCCGAAGGTGACCCTGGACGAGCCCGCGGAACAGTAGCTCCTCGCCCGGGCCAACGATCAGCAGCGAGGCGGGCGCCAGCACCAGCAGCAGCCAGGGCCGCTCGGCGCCTTCCCGAACGATGGAGCTCTCGGCGATGCTGATACCGAACGCCGACAGCAGCGCCTGGATGCCAAGCAGGAGGCCCAACAGGAGGACGAAGCCGGCTAAGCCGATGCCGGCCTCCCGGAGCGATGGTACACGGACAGGCACCGCCGGGGCGGCTTCGGGGCGCAGCCGGAGGTAGAGGAGGCTGCCGCCGAGGAACGTCATCCCCTGGAGGACCAGCGTGCCGATGGTGATGCGCACCGCCGGGTCGAGCACGGGAACTCCGATCCCCAGCAGGAGGGCGGCGACGAGATTGAACAGCACCGCCCCGACGGCGAAAGCGCCGCCGCCGAGCGCGACAGCAACCAGCGTTGCCCGGAACAGGTCGGTCGTGTCCGCGTCCCGGCGGGCGACTGCCATGGCGGACTTTCGGCGGTGGTGTGGATAGCTCTTGTGCGTTCACTCCACGACGAGCCGCTCCTTGCCAGCGACGGCGGCCGCCTCCTCGGTGTCGGCGCCGCCGAGCAGGCCTCGGGCGGCGCGCTTGCCCCACTCGACGGCCGGCTGGGTGAACGTCTCCACGCCATGGAGCTCGCCGACCAACACGCAGGCCGCCTCCATCGCGTACAGTAGTTCCCCCACGCTCGCGGCGTCGAGCCGGGGAACCTCTACGCGCACGCTCGGCTGACCAGCGGCTGCGAGGCTGGCCTCCGTGGCCTCGAACTCAACGTCGAGCAGCTTTCCCAGACCTGTGCCGCTGAGGTATGATAGCGCCTCAATGTCGGTGTCGGGGACGGTCATTTCCGGCCGCTCCTGTGGTCGGACGAGCGTTACCAGTCGGTCGTGGCGGCCGGCGCGGTAAAGCTGGAGCTGAGAGTGCTGGTCGGTGGCGCCGAGCGCCCGAACCGGTGTCTGCCCGAGGCCGTCCTTGCCGAGTGACTCCGCCCACAGCTGGGCGAACCACTCCCCGAACCGGTCCAGCCCCTCGGCGTACGGCATCATCACGTTCGTCGTTGCCCCGCGCAGCTCCAGCGCGTAGGCAACGGCGCCGTAAGCGTATGCCGGCGCGTCGAACAGCGACGGCACCAGTGATTCCCGACCGTCGTGCCCACCCCGCAGTACTGCCTCTATGTCGTGCCCCTGAATCGCCGGCGCGACCAAGCCCACCGGCGACAGCACCGAGAACCGCCCCGGAACGCCCGCAGGCGCGTCCAGCACCGGCAGCCCCTCCGACTCCGCGAGGTCCCGGAGCGGCCCGTCAGGACCGGTGGTGACGACGGTCCGTTCCGTCCAGTCGATGTCCTGCTCCTCGAAGGCCGCCTGGACGACCAGGAAGTTCGCCAGCGTCTCGGCGGTCGTCCCCGAGCGCGAGACCACGTGGACCGCTGTCCCCTCCAGCGGCAGGCCAGCCAGCGTCGCCCGCACGGCTGCGGGGTCGACGTTGTCCAAAACGTGGTGGGGTGTGTCTCGGTCGCCCAGCACCGCCGAGAGGGTGGCCGCGCCGAGCGCGCTCCCGCCGATGCCGACCGTGAGCACCGCCTCGCTGTCGGTCAGCTCCTCGACGGCCGACCGGACGGCGTCCGGGTCGGTTCGGTCGGGCAGGCCCAGCGCCGCGTAGCCGAACTCCTCGTTCTCGATGCCCCGCTCGATGCGGTCGTGGGCGTTGGCCACCCGGTCATCGAGCCGGTCCAATGCCGCCCGCGAGACCCCGGGCCTGGCGACCGATGCGAGCGCGTTGCCGATATCGATCTCCATACCCGGTGCTGACGCCCCCAGGGTATCAACCCCCGCGACCGGGACCGGGCCGATTAAACGGCCGCCCGGACTAGCGCCGGCGATGGGCGGAACCGACGAGGAGCGAACCTATTCCGGGCTGTTCGGCGCGTTCCCGTACGCGTACCGCTCCAGCGACTCCAGGGGATTCAAGCTGTATGTCGTCGTCGGGGGGGTGCTGGCGGCGGTACTGGCGGTCGTGTTCCTGCTGGCGCTGGTGGGCCAGATCGCCGACACTGTCGGTACCACCGACCAGACGTTCAGCTTCGTGCGGGCCTTCTTCATCTTCGTAGGGCTGGTCGTCGTTGCGCCGGTACTGGCCCCGGTGTTGCTGGTCGCGCGGCGCCACCGCCGAACCGGGAGCGACGGCCGCTACGATGCCGCGATTGCGGCCACCGGGTTCGCCTACCTCGGGGCGCTGTACCTCGCGCTCGTAATCTCCACCCCCGCAGAGGGACAGACGCTGATAGACGCCGGCACCAGTGCCCCGGTCGCCCGGGTGCTGTACGCGCTTCCTCGGGTGGCGGCAGTCGTACCCCCCCTGCTCGCCGTGCTCCTGATGGCGCTTATCCACCGTCGCCGCCGCGAGGTAGGGGTGGAGCCGTGACGGCGAGCCGCCGCGGGATCCTCCGCAGGGGCGCCGCCCTCGCCGCCGGGACGGGGACGCTGGCGGCGCTGGCGGGCTGTACCGGACCGAGCATCGAGAGCGAACTGAGAACGGAGACCGAGGCGTACGCGGTCACCAAGCGCACGGACTGGTGGGCGGGGTCGTTGACCGGCCAGGCGGCGGTCCACGTCGTCGAAGGGCGGCTTCGGGTATCGGGGGACGAGCCAGCGCCCCCGCCGGAGGTCGGGGCCACATACTACGCCCCGGACGGGACGGAACTGGGAACCGCCAGCGCCATCGTGTACGACGACCGGGGGCGGCCGTACGGAAGGGCCGGCAACCCCCTGCCTGAGGAGTTCCCCCCAGAGTCAGTCCACCGGTTCAAGCTCACCTTCGAGCCGGAGGGATCCCTCTCGCTGTACGTCCTCCGAGTCCGCTGACCGGAACGCTGATGATCCGGGTCCGCCGTCCGACACTCGCAGGTCCCGCCCCACCATCCGGCATCCACAAGGTCGGCCGCCACGTAGCAGGGCCATGGAGACGGAGGGAAAGGAGGGCACGTTCCTCGTGACACACGCCGACGAGGACAGCGCCGTCGTCCGGAGCGTCGATGACGGCCAGGTCCACACGCTGGCGGACAACCCCGGGCTGGCGGCGGGTGAACTGCTGAGGGGGACGCTCGCCCCGGAGCCGCCCTTGGAGGTAGCCTGGCGGGCTGTCGAGGTGACGGAGCGCTGGACGGTCCCAGTGGGTCGGTCGCCCGAACCGCCGACCCGGCGGGCCGTCGAGACGGCCGCCGACCAGGCCGTCGGTGAGGTGACCCGCCACGAGCGCGCCGGGTCAGGGGAGGTTCACGTGCTTACTGTCCCGCCGGGGGAGACCGAGGGGGCGGTTGCCGACGTGCTCGACGACGAGGCGACCCTCGAGCGGGCCGCCCGGCTCGGAGTCGACCGCGTGGAGGTCCGAGCTGACGATGAGGCGGGCGTGGTGAGCGTGCGCTACCTGCCGTAGAAGGGAGCGAGGAGCCAGCGTCGGCGGGGCCTCAAGCGGGAGTAAGAAAGCTTATTCGACGGCCGGGTTCACTCCGTTGCATGGCTGCCATCGACGTACCGGAGCTCGACTACACCCGGTACACGAACCGTCAGCTCGTGGCGATACCGCTCGCCGTGCTGGCGGTGGCGCTACTGGTGGTCGCCGCGAAGTTCGCGCTCGCCGGGGTACCGGTCACCCCAGGCATCGAATTCACGGGGGGGACCGAGGTGCAGGTTGAGGCCGACGCCTCCGCTGCGCAGGTGGAGGCTGCCTTCGACGAGCGGCTCCCGTTCGAAGTCACGTCCGTCCAGCAGGCCGGGGACACCTACATCGTCACCTTCCAAGTCACCACTAACAGCGAGGTCCAACAGGTGACCAGGGTCGCCGAGGACGCCGGCTACACGGTGACGTCTGTCCAGTCACGCTCGCCGACCTTCGGCGCCGAGTCACAGCGTCAGGCGCTGATCGGCGTCGTCGTTGCGTTCGTGGGCATGAGTCTGCTGGTTGCCGCCCTGTTCCGGACATTCGTCCCGTCGCTCGCGGTGGTCGCCAGCGCCTTCTCGGACATCATGATACCGGTAGCGTTGATGAACCTGTTCGGAATCAAGCTCACGCTGGGTACCGTCGCCGCCCTGCTGATGCTCATCGGCTACTCCGTCGACTCCGACCTGCTGTTGAACAACCACGTCCTCCGGCGGAGCGGCGACTTCTACGAGTCCACCTACCGCGCCCGACGGACAGGGGTGACGATGACGCTCACCTCGCTAGCGGCGGTGTCCGTAATGACGATCGTTTCCTCGCCGCTGGTGTTCGGCATCCCCCTGCTACCGGAGGTAGGGATCATCCTCGTATTCGGGCTGACGGCTGATCTGATGAACACGTACCTGCTGAACGTGAGCCTGCTTCGCTACTACCTGTACGAGGGGATCGCCAAATGAGCGTCGGGGGGTACAGCGTCAGGGAGAACTGGCGCATCGTCCTCCTGATCGTGTTCGTCGTGCTCAGCACTATCGCGCTGTTTCCGCTGGGCGGGAGCGGGGATGCCGCGCCGGCCAACGGAACAAACGCCAACACCACGGGTACCCTGACCGACCTCCAGTATGGGCTCGAGCTGTCCGGCGGAACCCGGGTGCGAGCACCACTCGTAGGTATGACCGCCGAGGGGGTCGCCGTCAGCGACCCCGGCCAGGCCGAGCGTGACATCGCCGGCGCTCTGGATGTGTCGCTGCTGGACGTGGAGGTCCGCCTGGTCTCAGAGGGGACCGCCACCGTCGAGGTGTTCGACCCGAACGTCACCGAACAGGAGTTCGCCGCCGGCCTCCAGGAGGCTGGCTACGACGCCAGCGTCGAGCAGATCCGCGACGGCGTCACCGAGCAGACCCGCCAGGACGCGGTTCGGACACTGAACCGCCGAATCAACCAGGGCGGGCTCACCGGGGGCACCGCCTACGTCTCCAACTCCATCGGCACCGGCGAGGGAGCGTTCATCGTCGTGGAGGTACCCAACGCCGACCGCGAGGAGGTCGTCAACCTCATCGGCGAGCGCGGGCAGGTCCAGACGGTGGCGCTGTTCCCGGAGAACGGGACGTACCGCAGGGTTCCGCTGTTCACCCAGCAGGGGCTGGCGAGCGTCCAGCCGATCCGGCAGAACGAGAACAACCAGCCGGTGGTCCCGGTCACTCTCACCGACGAGGCGGCCCAGAACTTCTCGAACGCGATGCAGAAGTTCGGCTACGTCGACCCCGGCAACGTCGGTACCTGCCGGTACCAGACGACCCCGGAGAACCCTGGCTACTGCTTGCTGACAGTTGTCGACGGCGAAGTGGTGTACTCCGCGGGTATCGCGCCCTCGCTGGCCGAGACCATCCGCTCGGGCAACTTCGAACGTGACCCCGGTTACCAGACCAGCGCCACCAGCCAGTCCGAGGCCCAGCGGCTGCGGCTCAACCTGGTGGCGGGGGCGCTGCCGACGACGCTGAACATCGACCAAGGAACGACGTTCTTCCTCCAGCCGTCCCAGGCCAGCGAGTTCAAGCAGCTCTCCGTGGTCACCGGTCTGGCGGCCGTGCTAGCGGTGATGGTGATGGTGTTCGGCCGTTACCGCCGGGCTGAGGTGGCGATACCGATGCTGGTGACTGCCGCCGCCGAGGTGTACATCTTGCTGGGGTTCGCAGCCGCCATCGGTCTGGCGCTGGACCTCTCGCACATCGCGGGGTTCATCGCCGTCATCGGCACGGGCGTCGACGACCTGGTAATTATCGCCGACGAGATACTCCAGCGCGGGGAAATAAAGACCGGCAGGGTGTTCCGATCGCGGTTCCGCAAGGCGTTCTGGGTGATCGGCGCGGCCGCCGCCACCACCAT
>CAZLOO010000080.1:0-8478 GCA_964561055.1 uncultured Halobacteriales archaeon | reverse complement strand
ATGCCCACCGCGAGTGGAATCCCACGGCTTCAGCCGTGCGAGGAGGTCAACGGCATACTGAGTATCCTCCCTGTATCCAGCACGCTAGCCCGGACGGCTGCTCGTTCGTTCGCTCGGGGCTGCAGACGGGGCGCAGAGTCAGCACGGGATGAGTAGCCCACTGGGCGTCACACGGACCTATCGCTCGTCCCCAAGTGCGTCGCGAGGGTAGTCCGCGTACATCCCGTCTATGAAGATCGTCAATCGTCCGTCCTCCTCGCTGAGCGTGATCGCGGCGAGGACTTCCGGACGGGTAGAGGTTTCCAGCGCACTCATGTGCCGAGCCCCCATCCATCCCGCATAGGGAAGGCCGTCGGATTGCTCGCGATCGGCGGTAACCAACTGCGTGATCCGCATCATTTGCTCCTCAATCTCCCCGTCGGTGTGGACGATAACCGCGCCGTCACACCTAAACGCGACGTGCTTGGTTGTCTCGACCAGTGTATCCAGTGGAGCAAAGACGTTCCCACAGTCCTCGACCGGCCAGCGGTTCGCGCCCATCGGTTCCGCAAACGCGGTCGCGGACTCACGCGCGACGACAAAATAGAGACCCGGGCCGTGAGCGTGAGGATCGGTCCACCGGTCGAACCCGAGACTGATTTTCTCAACACAGTATTTGAGTCGCGCAACTATCGCTGCGTTCTCCGCATCAACTCTGCCAGAGTCGGACGGCCCGATACTCACTACAGGACTGTCCATTGGTAACATGTGCCGTGACGGTATAACCGGTAATAAATGATGCGTATTTCACGGCAGATATGTTTCTGACTAACCGGGTGAACCGGAGCAATCTCCGCGACCGGTGAATCACCCGGTGGATGTCCAGCAACGAGAGCCCTCTATTAGGTACGTCCTCCGTATGCAGCACGGCATTCGCAGCCGTTTCCAAGGGTTTGACAGAGCCGTCGGTACCTATCACCACTGTTGTTGCTCAGTGTTCATCGGGGAGAGAACCAACCTACCTCCTAATGTGAAGCTCAACGGACACCTATCTTTACAGCGTTCACGGGCTACCCGTTAGGTATCGTTCATGAGCGAAGAACTCGAACAGCGGGTTGAGCCGGTGGAATGCGGAGCAGGACATGCTCCCGTCGAGATGCACGTGAAAGAGGAGTTCGGGGGTACGGCTCAGTACGAGTGGCCGACATGCGGACGAGTGATCGCATGAGAGCTGTTAGGGGGTGAAGGAGAACGGGAGCTGATAAACGAGAGTGAGCCTGCCTAACGGAGAGTAGAAGCTCTGTTGAAGCCCTTCGTGGATGATAGGGTTTTGATATCGTGTTACTCCCGGTCGTGCTGAAATCCTCAGTAACGAGATAGCTCCGTTTTCAGTGTCCCCTCAGTTCATCCATACACTCGGCGCACACTTCCATACCACCCTCCCCGGCAAGGTCTTCTTCGCCGTGATCGATCGAGTCGACTAGTTCTTCCGTGATAACATCCGGCGAGATGATGTGGAGCTCGTCCACATCGCGGCCGCATCGAGTACATTCGACCATGAGATGGAATAACACGGCCACAGAGTATTACTGTTGGCACCGAATCTTCCCGTCAGTGGTGTCCGCTATCATCACCGATCTGCTGAAGTCGTTTTCCGTATGCAGCACGCGATGTCTACCAGAATAAGTATGTGTAGACGGGGGCGCTGCCGCAGACAGGGCGCGCGTCCCTCGTTGGACTACCTCCGATATTTTGAACACTATTAACTCTTTGCATACCGTGGTGTACGAAGGAATGCCCGAGCAAGAGTTGGAGGATTTCCTTATCCTCCGAGAATTGGACGAACCTATAACTGAACAAGAACTCGAAGGAGCGGGAGAAAAATCCGGTGAGGTCCTCAAGCAACTCCGAGAGGAAGGGGTCGGAATTCGATGGATAGACTCCGAAGTTCTGACCAACGAGGAAGGGCAGGTCGCCGGAACGTTCTGCCACTACCAAGCTGAGAGTGAAGACGCTGTCCGTGAGCATGCCGACCGTGCTGGCCTCCCAGCCACGCGTATCGATCGTCGGGGGCAACCGCTTGAAGGCGAGTGATATACTGGAACTGCAATTGGTGATATGTTCCGGCGGTGGTGCTAAATACGGAGCGCATCACTCACAGGGAATCGTCTGCCGGTTCCAACGATGGTACCTGATTAGCGTCGAGAATAAAAACGGCGTCGTCTATTGATTTACTCGCCCGTTGCATCGTAAGCGTCCTTCACCCCCTGTCGGCCGCCAGCAGGGCGTTTGCTTCGCGTTCTACCCGTCGTTGGAGGGCCGATCTGATCCGCGCCGTCGCCGACCCGAGTTCACCTTCGTCGTCTTGATGGTGGTACGTGACGAAGTCGGCGTCGCTCATTGCCGGCAGGTGGTCGTGATAGAGCGCGGTGTAGACAGCGAGTCGGTTCTGCGGTAGGTCGTCCCCGTCGTCCCACCGTTCCCAGACGGTGAGTTGGCGGGCGATACCGGGGTAGGCCCATCGGATTCGTGTACGTGGACAGACAGTAGCGAAGCCACCGCCGGTACCGATGGTCTAAGCCCCATCACCTCCGGCGGTGCGCTCTTCATCGTGTCTTAGGAGGTACGTTCCTCACGCTCCTGATGGCGTTCGCTGGCGTGTGCAACGTCGTCTATTTCGATGGTCTCGCTTCCACGGCGACGTGCCAGGTCAGCCGCTTCTTCAGCGATTTTGATTGTTTCGTCGGCGGCAGCCTCGCGGAGTGCTTCGGCTGCGTTCGAGCCAGGGTACAGGTTTTCATCAGCCCGATTCAGCACCTCTTCGGCGAGGGCTGGGTCAACGGCCTCTTTTGCGGCTCGTCGAGTGTCCGGACGCGGGTCGTTGCGTGACATGACCCAACTGAACGGGGAGACGGTCCTCGGATTAAACTCCATTGTTTTTCATTATTAATATCTTTGTGATTAACTGAGTCAACGTTCGTGCTCCGCGACCGAAGCAGCTGATCGCTGCATCCAAGCAGTCTACCGGCTACCGGTCGACAGTCGGGGGCTAATCGTCAGAGGAGACGACACCGCTCACTTCGTCCGTGACTGATTCCGGGATGAGACCGATGCGTGATCGCTGTTCACCGATCGTAGCTCCGACGAGTGCGCCGAGCGCCGCACCGCTACTCGCAGCACTTCGACTGAACAGTCCACCGATGCCAGCGCCAACGGCGGCGAAGATGGCAGCGTGTTTGGCACGGCTCAGCGCACGACTAACGCGGGACTTCATACGCTCTGCTACTCGGAGGACACGGATAAGCACGAGGGGTCTGCAGTGTCGTGTGACGATACCGTCGGTTGGGCATCTCTCCGTCGTGGTTTCCGGGAGTTACCCACGGGCCCGATGACATCCTCCCACAACTGAGCTCGTTGGGTCTCTCGCCCGACAAAGCGTACAAGACGGGCCTCTATAGCTACCTGCCTGCTGAATTGACCTTCACCACGCGCTGAAGGACGTGGAATCCGACCATCGGAGTTCCGCCGAGCGAGGTAGTTGCGGTTCCACCCCGCACTCAGAGAGACCCGGCGACACACCGGGGGAACTCTCGGTTCCTCGCTCGGAGGGCTGTGGCCCGGCCACTGAGGCCCCATCGAATCCCATGTCATCGCCGTGCGAACCACCGCTGGGTCGCCACCCCGTGTGGTTCGGGGCCGGCCTCTGGCCGGATTCGTAGCATCTACGAGAACAGGCGCCACCGGCTTCATTCCATCGGGAAACGGGCCGAGTGTCGCTTGACCCCCGCCTGAAGACGGAGGTATGCGCTTGCAACTCTATCACGCTCTGTATCGAGGACGCATTCTCTGATAGCGAACCGGTAGTTCGTTCAGGCACTGCTGCAGACAGGGTGAACGCGCCACCGCAAGCCATGGGGGAGAACAACCGCTCGTCGGTGCGCTGACAGCGGCGTGAGCGGGACGCAGCACCCACCCCGTCTAAGCGTCGTCGATCACACCCGCAACGATCGTCTGGTGGGCCTTCCGGAGTCGGTAGTGCAACGTCGGCGCGGATACGTCGAACGTTTCGGCGAGTTCCTCAACCGTCGTGTCCCGGGGCCACGCGTAGTAGCCACGGGCGTAGGCGGCTTTGAGCGTCGTTTCCTGTTTCGGGGTGAACTGGTCCGTGATTTGGTTCTGGAATGCGGGTCCCGTCGTGATCGGCCGATCGATGGTCCGTTTGCTGAGGAGTTCGACGGTGGGTGCGACCTCACGAATAGCATCGACAACGGTCCTGACGTCAACTGCCGGCGGCAACTCGACACCGAGGAAGACATCACCATCCGCGATGTGGGCTGTCGTCATTGAGCCGCCGTAGCTACAGAGGATGTCGGTCGGCAGATTCGGCTGGTCGGCGAACCGAAGTTCGATGCGGGCCGGGGTATCGTCGTCGGCCTCGCGCACCACGGTACAGTCACAGTCTATGGGTTTCTCCCGCAGAAAGGTGCTCACACGCCCGACGTCAGCGTCGTGGACATTGAGATAGTAGATGGCTCCGCCATCGTTCGTCGAGACCCGCTGTTCGAGAGTCAGTTCACAATCGAACTCGGTGGTCACCTCGCCGAGCAGGAGATCGGTGTCCGGGAACCGAAGATCAAGGGCGACGACCGTTTCGGCACTGAGCGCTTGCTGGCTGTGGACGCGCTGGATCGCCTGTGCGATCATCTCTCCTAAATCTGCGAGGATTGTCTGCTCGTCCTCACTGATGATCTGGTCACCCGGCGGATAGACCACCAGCACTCCGTAGGTCACCCCTCCGGTCGTAAGCGGGATGACCGCCAGCGTGTGATGATCGTGGTCGGGAACAGACTCCCGACGACCGTCCGGAACTGTATCGCCAGTCGCCACATCGTCGACGACCTGCACGGTACCGGTCCCGACGGCCGTTTTTACCGGCTCCTCGAACGCCGGGATGTTGTCGAGATAAGAGCTATCGATACCAGAGGCCGTCTGAGGGGTCACCATTTCATCGCCGGTCACAGTGACCCCGCGAACCCCGATCCAAGCACCCTCATACACGTCCGACGCTGTCAGGCGGTCACAGACGGCCGTCTCGATACCCTCCCGCGAGTCGGTGTCCTGGAGCGCGTGGATGAGCTCCCGGACAAGCGTGTTGAGCCGGTTCAAGTGGGCCAGCTCGTCGCGACGATGCTGGAGCTCCTGCTCCTGTTCTTTGCGTTCGGTGATGTCGACGTGCGCGACCGCGGCGTACTGCGCCCCCTCGTGGGTGAATCCGGACGCCCGCAACAGGAACCACTGGTTTTTCGCCGGCGAGTGACAGGGATACTCGAGTTCGAACTGCTCGCGGTCCCCCTGGAGGACCGAACGGATGCCAGCGGCGGCACGGTCAGCGTCCGGGGTGTTCGCCGCGTCCGAAACGTCGAGATAGTTCGTGCCGACGGAACCGCGCGCCGTCTCGGCTCCATTCGCTTCGGCGAACTCCCGCCACGAGTCGTTCGTCGCGAGGATCGTTCCGTCGGCGTCGAGGATAGCAATGTTGCTCGGCAGCGTATCGACGACATATGTGGCCAAGTCGTGCCCGGCGTCATCAGCGACGCTCGATGCCATATCCAACGATACCATTCCCTTGACTTAATTACTTGTATCGGTGTTCCCGGGCGAGAATCAGCCGACAGTAGTAGTTTCGCCACACAGCAACTCACTGTAGAATCGAATCCATCGTCAAACAGCGAATACTCGCGGTCAGCGGGGCTGAATCGGCCGTCTTTCTGGCACAGTGTCGTTCGGATCGCGTGTCCGGCTTGGAACGAGACGTCCGACACCGATTCCTCCGGTCTTTAGGTACCTAGAACTAGTGTTTATCGCCGCTTCGCCGATATCCAAGCTACCATGGTGGAAGTCCACTCATGAGCGAGACGGAATATCAACCGGAGGTGACAATGTACCTCAGGTCGTTGCCGTCGACCGGTGTCAGCCAGCAACAGCGAGAGTTCATCGACCGCCTGCAAGCGATGGAGCGGGCGGGCGATATCGCCGGATTCGAAGTCAAGATCTGGGGCGAGAAGATTCCGCGCAACCCGCAAACATCGATCGGGCGGTCCATGCTGGACCAAATCGAGACGTTCGAGAACTGGAGCGATCGGGCGAACACCTCGCTCGCGCCGTTTTTCGAGACGCGTGCGTTCGGATCGTTGCTCACCAACGACATCACCGAGTGTATCGTTCCGCCGGTATGCTGTCTCGTCGAACACGATGGCGACACGATACACCACGTTACACCGTGCATCAACGCTGGGGCTGTCCAGACAGTCGCCGACCGTCTAGACGCCATCGAGGGAGGGGCGGGGAAAATCAACCAATCGAGAGTAGCCAATGTCTGAAGAGGACCTCTCGCACGACCGGGTTCACGACCTGTTGGCCAGCCGCCGGCGGCGATACGTCCTTTACTGCCTCTACCTGTACGCCAATCCGATGCGACTTCCTGACGTGGCCGGCCAGGTCTGTGAGTGGGAACACGGCAGACCCGGAGATGAACTCCTCGATGAACGTCTACACATCTACACCTCCCTCTATCACAATCACATCCCGGAACTTGCCGACTTGGACGTGATCGCGTACAGCCAGTCGGAAGACATGGTCGAACTGGACGAGAATGCCGCCCAGCTTCGGTCCTATCTGGAGCGAACGGTCGGGACAGATCTGGAGACTACCGAAATATCAACGCCTTTATAATTTTTCCACGGCTGAAGCCGTGGGCGTTCGCCTCGGACGTTCTCTAAGCGACGTCCCGACCTCGATCTCTCAAACCGGAGGGGGACAATCCCATCGTAGTCCGCCGTGTTCGATGGAGCAGTTAATCCCAGTTGTTCAGACACTTTCGTGTGCGAATCCGCTGTCAGGTCGGCAGACGGGTCTATCAGCCGGTGCAGCCACGTGGAGCGGAACCGAACGGGCCGCAGCGCTAACTCGTGTTCTGTATGTAGCACGCCAGTTCTGGCAGCATCTCGATCATTCGCTCAGTCGTGGCTGCATACCGAAGACGAATTCAACAGCCACTCGTCCTTCCGTTTTATCAAATACGGTCTGGTACCTTATCACATGGATAGCGCGGACTCGTCGCCAGGTGAAAGAGAGATACCGACTGCACAGGTCCGTGAGATCGAATCCCTGGTAACTGAATGGCTGCACGATGCCGACGTTCCTGGCGTAAGTATCGTCATCGTGGACGGGGCAGGCGAGCGCTACGCAGCAGGGTTTGGTGCACGGGACATCGAGACCAACAGGCCGGCAACACCGGACACGCTCTACGGGATGGCGTCTCTGACGAAGCCAGTAACCTCGCTTGCGGTCCTCCAGCTCGTCGAGAACGGACGCATTTCACTCGACGACAATATCAACGAGTACGTCGACCACTTCGCGGATGCACCTGGGGACGCCATCACGGTCGCTGATCTTCTTTCACATTCTTCCGGAATGCCGGCCACCGAGCCCGATATCGTCGATCAGGCATTCAGCGGACTGCCGGCGGGCGTCGCCGACGATACCGACTTCGAGCGATGGGTCCGAGACACGACCGTCCATCGCGTCACCGATGAGGACCGGTTCCTCTACTACAACGTCGGATACATCGTCCTCGGCTCCGTGATCGAGGCCGTCGACGGGAGGTCGTACACAGACTACGTCGCAGAGGAAATCTTCAGCCCTCTCGGAATGGACCGTTCGACCTTCGACCCGGACGCTCTCCAAGCGGATGACGATGCGATGACGGGCTACGTCCAGGGGGAGGATATCCCGGAGTCAGCACCGTTCCCCTATGACTCGCTCATTCGCCCTGCAGGCGGACTGATTTCTTCATCCAGGGAACTGGCACGGTTTCTCCGAGCGATGATGGGCGATGGCAGTCTCGACGGCGCACGCGTCTGCTCATCGAAGACAATCGACAGGCTCCAGCAGAGCCGGAATAGGACCGTCACCTACCTCGATGGCGGCCAACCGGAGTACGGCTTCGGTTGGGTTCGCGAGCCGTTCCAGGACGACACGTTCGTGTATCATAATGGGTCTATGATCGTTTCATCCGCCTACGCTGGCTTTCTGGATGAATCGGGGCTCGGTATCGTCGCCGCCTGCAATACAGTCCCCGTCCCCGCCTCCGGACGAAATCGCGAACGCCATCCTCGCAGTGCTTACTGAGACCGATACCACGGCGGTGCGCAGCGTTGCGCTCAGGAGAAAGTGCACCGCTGTGACAGGGACCTACGAGTTATTCCGAAGCAAGAAGACGGCGACCGTAGAGCGCCGGGACGGCGGCATCACTGTCGAACTTTCCGGACCAAGCGGGCAGGATGAATTGATAGCCTATCCGTCGTCGCTGGACACCACTGAGTACGAGTTCTACTTCGTCTCCGGGAACGGTACTCGTTCATGTATCGAATTCGACCTTGGCGGAGATCGTGCCGACATGTACCTCGGGCGCCACCGCTACCGACGGAAGCAGCCTGG
>CAZLOO010000079.1:0-8506 GCA_964561055.1 uncultured Halobacteriales archaeon | reverse complement strand
GCGGAGGCGTTCAAGATCGCGGCCGCGGTCGGCATCGTCCGCAACGACGACCTGATCGCGGGGTAGGCCGGTGATCGAGACCCGCTCGCTTACACACGGCTACGGCGACAAAGGCGTTCTCAACGGTGTCGACTTGACCATCAGGGACGGGGAGTTCGTCCTGTTAGTCGGGCCGAACGGCGCCGGGAAGACAACGCTGGTACGGCACTTCAACGGGCTGCTGGAGCCGGACGCAGGCGAGGTGCTGGTGCACGGGCGGCCGGTCGCCGAGGACCTCGTGGCCGCTCGGACCGCCGTCGGGATGGTGTTCCAGGACCCGCGGGACGGCTTCGTGGCTGCGACGGTGCGAGCGGACGTTGCATTCGGCCCGGAGAATCTGGGGCTCACACGTGAAGAGATCGACAGCCGCGTGACCGGCGCGCTCGAAACGGTGGGGCTGGCCGACCGCGGCGACGAGCGCATCGATGAACTCTCGGGCGGTGAGCAGGCCCGCGTCGCCATCGCCGGCGCGCTCGCGATGGCCCCAGACCATCTCGTGCTGGACGAGCCACTGGCGAGCCTCGACCTCCCGGCCCGCGAGGCGGTCGTCGACCGGCTGGCCGCGCTGAAGGCCGACGGAACCGGTGTCGTCGTCGTCACCCACGACCTCCGGGACGTGGTCGACCTCGCGGACCGTGTCGTCGTGATGCGCGACGGGACCGTCGCCCTCGAGGGGCCGCCGGATGCAGTGCGTGACGACCTCCGCGCGCACGGCGTCAGGCCGTGCTGAGATACCGGCCGGGCACCACGCTGGCCCACCGCCTCGACCCGCGGGCGAAGCTCGCTGTCCAGTTCAGCTTCGCCGCAGCGGCGTTCGCCCACACAACTCCCCGCGGGCTGGCTGTGCTCACCGGCGTGACCGCCGTCATCCTCGCGACCGGGCGGACCTCGCCTCTGGCGGCGGCCCGCGACCTGCGGGTGGCGCTCCCATTCCTTGTCGCGGCGCCGCTACTGGAGGGGCTGGTACTCGGCACGCCATGGTTCTCGATCGCGGAGGCGCGCTTCCCGGCGCTCGCAAGCTACCGGGTGTTCCTGCTTTTGCTGGTCAGCGCCACTTACGTCGGGACCACCCCGGTCCGTGAGTCCCGCGCCGCGATCCAGTGGCTGCTCCCCGGCCGGGCCGGCCAGTTCCTCGCCACTGGCGTCTCGCTGGTGTTCCGCTTCGTACCGGTGCTAGCCGCCGACCTTGCTCGCGCTCGTGAGGCGATGCAGGCCCGGCTAGGGACGGAGCGCCCGCTTTCCGAGCGGATGCGCATCGTCGCCACCGCTGGCCTGGGGCGTGCCTTCGACCGCTCGGACACGCTCGCGCTCGCGCTCCAGGCACGTTGCTTCGCCTGGAACCCCACCCTCCCGGCGCTCTCGCTCGGCGCGCGG
Source organism: uncultured Halobacteriales archaeon (assembly GCA_964561055.1). Taxonomy (GTDB): domain Archaea; phylum Halobacteriota; class Halobacteria; order Halobacteriales; family Haloarculaceae; genus CAZLOO01. Next base: position 7,093 of record CAZLOO010000079.1, on the reverse strand, counting down.
GACCTCCCGGCGCTCGGGCTCAGCATCGGCCTGGCCGCCTCCGTACTGTTATGATCCCAGCGCCCGGGGCGAAGCTCCGACGAGGAAACTGTACCTCCGCAGTCACAACCGGTATAGGTGAGCCAGCTCACTTGGCTGCTGGACTGGCCTCCCTTCCGGGGTGGGTCGCCGCGTTTCTGTTCGTTACGGCGGTCTCTGTCGATTCGCTCGCGGTCTTCAGCGCGGTCAGCCACGTCGAACAGGACGAGGTGACCGTCGAGTCGACGGATCTGACGCTCCGCCTGAACGACGAGTTTTGAGGCCCCCGGACACGAACGGAGGCGTCCAGAGCTGCGTCACCAGCAGCACCCTCAGAGACACGGTCAGCCTCGTCGGCTCGGTGACCGTCGACCTCTCGAGCGACCGGCCGCCCGCTGGAGTCGGTCATCAGTCTCGGGTACACGAATGAGGCGAAGACCAGTACCGTTGAGGGGAGTGAGGAGTACATCCGGGTGTTCTGGCTGTTCGACAACGAGACCGTCGTCGCCGGCGATACCAGGACTCCGCAGGTGAGGGTCCACTCTGACGTGGAGACGATGGTGGAGACAAACCGTCCGCTGACCATCGAGGCAGACTCCTGACCTATGACTGCTGAGGGTCCTCCTCACTCCGGGGTCAGGGCGACTTTCACTTGAGCGTCGTCCTCGGCGTATCGCTCCATCGCGGCACCGGCCTTCGAGATGGGGTACTCCGCGGTGACCAGTGACTCCACTTCCAGAGTGCCCATCGCGAGGGGTTTCATCAAACGTGGCACCTGCCGGTCGAGGAACTCTGGTCCGTGGTGCATCAGCGCCGGCAGTTTGAATTCCATCCCGTGGTGGTGGACCCGGTGGAGGTCCACCGTCGCGGGGTCCATCATGTCCGGGATCGAGCAGACGGTTCCTTCGTCGCGGGTGGTCGCGATACAGAGGTTCAGGAACGGCTCCTGGTTTGAGTTCCAGTAGCCACAGGAGTGAAACGCGACATCGACGCCCGCATCTCCCGACTGATGGCCGCTGGCGTCGTCGTCCGCGTTATACTGCGTGAGTGCTTCGACCTGTCCCTCGACGTCGTCGCGTTCACTGTGGAGGGTGACGTCCGCCCCCCGCTTGGCGGCGATTTCCAGTCGCTGATCGCGGTGGTCCACGGCGATCACTTGGTGTGCACCCTTGGCTTTGAGCCCTTGAACAGCGATCTGGCCCTGGAAGTTCAGTCCCGCGACCAGCACGTCGTCCCCCGGTTGGACGCCGCTCTCGAACACGCCGTAGATGCCGACACACGCCGGCTCGCCGAGGGCCGCGGTCGCCATGCTCACCTCCTCGGGCGCCGGCTGAAGACTGCCCGCTGGCGCCAAGAAGTGAGAGGCGAAGGAGTTGTTCGGCCCGAACAGCATCACCCGGTCGCCGGGGTCGTACTCCGTGACCTGATCGCCCGTCTCGACGACGGTGCCCGCCCCCTCGTGGCCGGGGTACTCGAAAAGGCCATCCGGCATGTCATCGGGCACGCTCTGTCCCTTCCAGGCTCGGAGATCGGCGTCACAGATGCTCGCGCGGGCCGTCTCGACCAGCACCTCCTCCGGATCGATCTCGAGCTCCCGCTCGGTCAGCGCCAGTGTCCCTGGCTCGGGCATCCGCACACAGCGCGCTCTCATCGTATTGCTCACTCCGGGCGCGGGGACAAATAGCTTCGCTGAGGCCTACTCCCGTGCCCAGGTGGGCATCTCCCGGGGCGGACTGAAAATGTCGATGGCGATCAGCCGCTCGTCCCCGCGGTTTTCGGCGGCGTGGGCCTCCTCGGAGGCCAGCGCGTAGGAATCGCCCGGCCCCGCGGTCACCGTTTCACCGTCGGCGAGCATAAACGTCTGCTCGCCCTGGAACACGTAGCCGAGCTGCTCGTGGTGGTGACTGTGCTCGGGGACACGGGCGCCGGGCTCCATTTCGACACCGAGAACGCTGATGCGCTCGCCCGAGGCGAGGTGTGTGAGGAAGACGCCGTCCGCCTCGGGGTACTCCCGTGTTGGGGTGTCAGCCGACCTGACGAGGTCCATGGCGGGCCGAGAACCCGCTGACACAAAAAGCCCGACCCCCTCAGATCTCGCCGTCCCAGGCCATCCGACAGCTCTCGTCGCAGAAGTGTGCCGAGTGTACCGTCCCCTCGTCGATCCACGTAATAACGCGGTGTCGAGGGCCGGTTCGGATGCGTGACTCGCAGCTGTCACACACCGGGAGCTCTTCGTCGGGGGTGTTCTCCCCGAGATCTGACGTGGGGTCTGGCATCACCGGAATCTCGGTCCCGCGTTACTTAAACCCACAGCCGCACGATTTCGGTTACCCCTGTCGGAATTCCGGGTCGAACATTGCCGCCGACGTCGGCCCGGGGGCTGCCCCTTCAACGACGGCGTACCGCGAGAAGTCCTCCACGCCAGCCTCGCGCAACAGCTCCTCGTCGTAGAACGACTCCCCAGTGACCGTCTCCCGTTCGCGGGTCAATAGTTCGAGGACGGCGTCACAGTACACCTGCGGGGTACGCCAGTCGGCCTCCGTGCCGAGCCCGAAGTAGCGGGTCGCGCGCGTCTCGATAGCAGTCACCGGCCACACCGTACTGGCGGCAACCTCCGTGTCCGCCAGCTCCTCGGCCAACGACAGGGTGAGGAAGCTCATTCCTAGCTTCGAGTATGCGTACGCCGCCTTCCCCGGCGCTCGGTCGACAGTGACCGGCGGGGCGTTCGTGACGATCCAGCCCCCGCTCTCCTTCAGATGTGGGAGCGCCGCCCGGCTCATTACGTAGGTCCCCCGGGCGTTGACGTCCATCAACAGGTCGAAGCGACTCGCGGGTAGGTCCTCGACGGTCGCCAACTGGATGGCGCTGGCGTTGTTCACCAGGATGTCCAGCCCGCCCAGCTCCGCGACGGCCTCCTCCACGACGGCCTCGCAGTTCTTCGCGTCGCGCACATCCAGCTGGACCGCTACAGACTCGACGCCGCGCTCACGCACGGCATCGGCCGTCTTGTGGATTGTCCCTTCCAGGTCGCTATCGGAGTCGTCGACGGTCTTACCCGTTGAGACGACATCGGCACCACACTCCGCCAGTGCCAGCGCCAGCGCCTTGCCGATGCCTCTCGTCGTCCCGGTGACAAGCGCCACCTGACCGGAGAGATCCGGCCGCTTGAGTTCGCTCATGGGGAGCGGACGGTCGGCCCCGGTATAAACCCGCCCGACTGCCGGTCCGGCGCGCACTGCGGACGACCGGGGAAGCTTCAGGACTGCCCCCAGCAACGGGCTGGACGTGCACACTCTTCCCCGCCCGGCGGTCGCGGTCGTACTTCTCGCGCTGGCAGCCGTCATCGCGCTCGCGCTCGTCAGCACCCCGGCGCCCAAGGAGGGCGCCGAAACACCGATAGCCGACGACGAGCCAATTCCCACGACCGCGGGCGACGTGACGGTCACCGGCGACACCGGGGACGACAACGGATCTATCTCGCTCGTGGAGTCGGTTAGCCCGGGCGGCACCGGGAAGAATCCGGACGCCGGCCACACGCTCCAGGCCGTGTAGCTAACGGTCCCGGAGCACCTGCTCGCCGGGAAGGGTGGTGGCACCTGGGGACAGCACCACCCCAGGAGCAATAGCGCTGTTGACCCCCGTCTTGGCTCCGTCCCCGGCGACGACGCCGTACTTGCGCCGGCCGGTCGTCAGCCGCTCGCTCTTGACAGTCTGCTTGATATCGGCGCCGTCGTGGCGGAGGTTCGCCACCTGCGTGCCCGCACCGAGGTTCACTTCTGGTCCGAGCAGGCTGTCGCCGACGTAGGAGAGATGCGGGACCGCGGCCCCGCGCATCAGCACGGAGTTCTTTACCTCTACACCGTGGCCGACGTGACAGTTCGGCCCGACGTACGTCGCCCCCCGGACGTAGGCGTTCGGTCCGACGTGGGCGCCCGAGCAGACCAGCGCCGGCCCCTCGATGACAACGCCGGACTCAACTGTGGCCCCCTCCTCAATTACCACCCGGCCCCGCAAGTCGGCGTCTCCCTCGACAGCACCCGCGGCGCGGGACTCTAACTCCGACAGCTTCCACTCATTGGCCGCCAGCAGCTCCCAGGGGCGGCCCACCCCAAGCCAGCGGTCGGCGGTGACCGCCCGTACCGTCGAGCGCCCGATTACCCGCGCGAGCACGTCCGTTATCTCGTATTCTCCACGGTCGCTGCGCTCAACGTCCAGCAGCTCCCGGGCCTCGGCGGGAAAGGCGTACGCACCGGCGTTGACGAGATTCGACTCGGGCTCGTCGGGCTTTTCGGTGATGCCGGTCACGCGGTTGTCCTCAACCGCGAGCACCCCGTAGCTGGTGGGGTTATCAACTCGGTAGGCGGCCACGGCAGGGCCGTCGTCGAACAGCGCAGCCACCGTCGCCGGATCGTAGATATCGTCCCCGTTGAGCACAACGAACGGGCCAGTGAGGTGCTCGCTGGCGGCCCGGACGGCGTGGGCGGTGCCCAGTTGCTCCTCCTGGGTCGCGTAACTAACGGGCACCCCGCGGTAGGACTCCCCGAAGTGTGACCGGACGGCCTCGCCCTGGTAACCGACCACCAGTACCAGTTCGTCCGTGCCAGCGGCGACGGCGGCATCGGCGGTGTGGGCACACAGTGGCCGGTCGGCTACCGGGAGCATCGGCTTTGGCGTGGAGTGGGTGAGCGGACGCATGCGCGTTCCCTCCCCCGCAGCGAGCAGGACGGTCTGCATACCGGAGGCGGGCACGCCGGCGGGAAATAGCCTCGGTATGTGGGTCCCAACCTCTTTACCGGTTGAGAACCAGTTCAATCCGGAGGCTACCCTACATGGAAATCTCGGAGAAACTCCTGTGTCTGTTTAGCGCTGAGGTGACTGCGGACGGCGACCGCTACACGGTCGAAATACCGCGCCGCGAGATAGAAACCGGCACCGTCGACCCCGGGGAGACATACCGCGTCGCGCTGATCGCCGGCTCCCACGAGGGGACCGCCGGCGTTGAGACCGCCCCCGACCAGCCACAGCCGCCGGTCGAACCGGGAGAAATACGCTACGTCGAGATAGAGGACCTCGGCAAGCAGGGCGACGGCATCGCCCGCGTCGAGCGGGGCTACGTCATCATCGTCCCCGGAGCGGAGGTAGGCGAGCGGGTAAAGATTGAGGTGACCGAGGTGAAGTCCAACTTCGCCGTCGGCGAGGTCATCGAATGACATCCTTCCCGGTGTGAACGCCGGGGGTCCCGAGCGTTGGGACATTATGATCCGCGGTTGCGGTTCACCTGCTCTTGTGAGGCTACTCGACCTGTGGATTTGTCGAACAGCCGTACTGCCAGCTGTGCCATCCAGCCGGTATCCCTATCCCTGCGTCACAGGCGGGGTTCTCCCGATCACCTAGGGTAGGACACTGTTACCCGCACGTACCACCCCAAGGGACCTAGCGCCCGGCTGGACCTGTGGTTGAGCGGGAAAACCGCACGACTGCGCGGCGTTAACCGGCCGTACCAAACCCCCTATACTGGTCCGTGCTCTCCTCGGTGATATGAGCGCAAGCGCGGGACGGGCGGCCGACCTGAACGAGAAACAGCGGCGCATCCTCGCGTACCTTCGCGAGGAGACCGACGGTGAGGGCTACTTCAAGTCACGCTGTATCGGCGAGGCGCTCGGCCTGAGTGCGAAGGAAGTCGGCGCGAACATGAACGCCGTCCGGGCAGCCTCAACGCTGTCCATCGAGAAGTGGGGCTACTCGTCGGGGACGACCTGGCACGTCACCGTCTAGGGGTCGTACCGGACCAGCGAGTCGGCCTCGTCGGCCAGCGCGGCAGCCTCCGGGCCGAAGGAGTCGGCATGGCGGACTACAAGCGCGAGCAGCGTCTCCGGGCGCCGGACGGCGTAGCCGTTCGACCGGTCAAGCAGGCCTGCCTCCTCTAAGTCGGCAGCGTACTTGCTGACGGTCGGCCGGGACACGTCCAGCCGGTCAGCCAGGTCGCTGGCAGCCAGCGTCGGGTCTCGAAGGAGCGCGATGAGCATCCCCCGGGGGGTGGACCGGCGCAAGTAGCCCAGCGCCCGCTGCTCAAAGCCGGAGAACCGACCGGCCGGGACGTACCGACGGTACTCCCCGTCCCGGAAGCTCTCGACGGCGCCGGCGTCGGCTAGCCGCCGGAGGTGGTGCTGGGTCTCGCCGGTACCCAGCGACAGGTCGTCACGGATTTTCGAGAAGTGTGCGCCCGGAGTGGCGGCGAGGTAGCCGGCGATGGCGTCGCGGGCGTCGCTATCGCCGGTCTCGACGAACCGGGCCAGCGGGCTGGCGGCTCCAAGCGCCGCGAAGCGCTTGAGGGTCGCCCGCTTATCCCGGTCGACGCCGTCGCTCATTGGCTGACGTTGGCGGGAACCGGACAAAAGGGTGTCGTCGTGAGAGAGCTACTCGGTCTCCGGCTCGCGCTCAGGGTCGGGATCGGCCTCCGGCGCGGTGCCGTCGCCGCCCTCGGGCACCTCGGCGTCCATCTCCTGGATTACCTCGTCGGGATCCTTTATTTCCGCGGCGTCTGCGCCCTGTTTTATCGCCTGAGCTTCCTGCTCCATCTGCTCGACGTCCATCTCAGCGGCCTGGTCGATCTGGCCGAGTATTTCCTCGATATCGTCCAGTCCCAGCATCTCGCGGGTCTCGGCGTCGAACTCCAGGCTCTCGAGCATCTCCCCGTCGACCTTCGTATCGCTGCCAGTGAGATGTTTCCCGTAGCGACCCACCAGCGAGGTCAGCTCCTGGGGGAGCACGAACGTGGTGGACTCCCCCTGGCCGATCTCGGCGAGGGTCTCCATTCCCTTCTCGATGACCGCGCGCTCGCCCATCGACTCCGCGGAGCGGGCCCGCAGCACCGTCGAGATGGCGTCACCCTGGGCCTCCAGAATCTGGCTCTGCTTCTCACCCTGGGCACGGATGATGTTGGACTGCTTGTCGCCCTCAGCCTTCTCGATGGCGGACCGCCTCTCACCCTGTGCCTCGAGAATCATGGCGCGGCGACGCCGCTCGGCGGAGGTCTGCTGCTCCATCGCCTGCTGGACGTCCTTCGAGGGGTTGA
>CAZLOO010000078.1:0-8649 GCA_964561055.1 uncultured Halobacteriales archaeon | reverse complement strand
GTCGCCCACGCGGGGCTTGTGCCTTGTGCTATCGGGCGTACAGCCGCTCGCCGAGCAGCGCCGCAGGGGTGACATCCTCGGCGGGTTTGACGACGAGATACGGCCGCGTGGCCGGTCCGAAGGCGTCGACTACCCGCCCGACGGTCGTCAGCTCTTCGTCGATCAGTTCCGTCCCCACGTCAGGGTGGCGCTCGTCCGGCGAGCGGGCGACGAGTAGTCCCTGGGCGGTGCCGACCACCTCGCCGACGCGTCTCATTCCCGCAACGCGACGACGTATGCCGCCACGGCACCCAGCAGGTCGGCCTTGCTGGCATCGTCGGCATCCTTCACCAGCACACGCCCGCGAGCCTCGTACTCCCGTGGGTAGCGCTTCTCCCGCTCGATGACGGCGTCGTACCCCACCTGCTGGACTGCCCGAGCTATCTCGTCGACGGTGGGCTCATCGACCGCCATCCCCTCAGGGACCCGCCGCCCCTCGGAGCGCGAGCAGGCCGCGTCGAGATAGGCCGGCCAAATAACGTTCTCGACCATACACCGTCTGCCGGCGGCCCGGAGAAACGAGTTTCGCTTAAGTCCAGTCGTCCAGTCCGGTCTGGACAAGCGACTCCTCGATGCGCTCGAAGCCCCGCTCTACCTCGTCAGCAGGTACTCCCCACTCGTCGGTGACGTACGCCCGCGCGCTCCCGAGGTCCGGGTCGATCTCCTTGTCGTACGCGTAGTCGTCGGTCACGTCCGGCTCCCGGAACAGCCCGCGCACGAGGTCCGCGCCCTCGATATACGCCTCCCGGGCGTCGAGCGCACCCCACAGGTCGCCGTGCTCGCGGATGAGCGTGATGGCGGTCTTCGGGCCGACCCCGTCCAGCCCCTCGTTGAAGTCCGTCCCCATTAGGATCGCCGCGTCGATGAGTTGCTCCCAGGTGACGCCGTTGTGCTCGAGGGTAGCTTCCAGTTCCATCAGCTCCGGGTCGCCCTTGCTGGTGAGCTGCCTGAGGGTGCAGGGCGCGCCGAACAGCAGAGTGTCATAGTCCTCGCTACCGACGTAGTCCACCGCCTCCGTCCGGGCCATGTAGCTGGCCTGGGCCTCCCCTTCTGCGGGTGCCTCGACGACTGGCACGTCCAACAGCGTCAGCAGCTCACGGCTGGTAGTCTGGATAGTGTCCGTCAGCCGCTGGGTGCGGGATTCCAGGGTCGATATCTCGGCGGCGCTCGCACCCTCCTCGCGGGCGGTCTCGAGCTGGTCTCGGTAGCGCTCGCGTTGCTCGCGGCGCTCGCTCACCTCCTCGCTTTTCAGCTCCGTGACCCCGCCGTCGAACACGAACACCGGGGTAATGTCGTGTTCGAAGAACTTCGGCACCCCCTGGACGATGCCGATGAGGTTCGCCACCTCCTCGCCCTTGTGGGTGTACGCGTCGCTAGCCGTGAACCGGACCGTCGTCGTCAGGTAGCGGTAAAGCCAATTGTGCGCGTCAACGGCCACGACGCTGCCTGCGAGGTCGTCGAACGCGACCTCGTCGATGGCCGCCAGCGACCGCAGGTCCGCGTTGCCCATACTCAGGAGAGACGCGCCCCAGGCTTGTATTTCCCGTTCCCCTCTGTCTCTAGCTACCCGCGAGCGGGAGGCTCTTATCACACGGCCTGGTAGCAGCAGTATGCGTCGCAGGGGGTATCTCGCCGCAGTCGCCGTCGGGGCCGCCGGCACTGCCGGCTGTCTCGGTGGATTCGCCGGGACACAGGCACGACTCGCGACGGTGCCACTGTTGAACCTGGACGACGTCGCCCATAGCCTCGCCTTGGAGGTATCCTTCGAGGGGAGCGTTGAGCACGCTGCCACCTACGACCTGTCCGCTGGGGGCCTCGACGGCCCCGCCCGCCGGGTGGTCGAGGGGGAATGGCCCGCCGCGGCCGGGGAGTTCACCGTCCAGGCTGGCCTTGACGGCGCCGCTCCGACCGGCTCCCACACGGTGCCAGACGGCGCCGGTAGCGCCTGCTACCGCGTCGGCGTCCAGGTGCGTCCCGACGGGAGCGTCCGCTATCCGAACGGCGTCGTTGACCCCTCGATGTGCCGGTGATTCACGGCGGGGTCGGCTCCACGATCGGTGGCGGTCCGCGCTCCCGGCGCTGCTTGACAAACGCCCACTCCTCACCGGTGAGGTCCCGCGCCGCGAACCGCGCCAGCCCCTCGCGATAGCCCGAGCGGTCGCCCGGGAACTCAAGCACCAGTTCCGCCAGCCCTGTTTCCTCCCCGGTGAAACCGAAGCCGGCCTTCGACAGCGCATCATAAGCGTAGGGATTGTTGACACCGATGCGGACTCGGTCGTAGCCGCGCTCGCGGGCCGCGTCGGCCGTGAACGCCGCCAGCCGGGCGCCGATACCTTCCCCGCGGCGGTCACGGCGGACAGTGACGTAGCGCAGCCATAGCATGGAGTCGTCGGTGCGATCCTCGCTGAACGCGACGGCCGCGAGCACCCCCTCGGCGGGCGCCTCCCGGGGGTCTGGCAGGCGGTGTCCCGCCTCCACCGCGGCCGCCGCGCCGCCGGGGACGACGAACTTCCCGGCGTAGGTGAACTCGCGGTGGTCGAGCCGGAAGGCAACGTCCTTCCAGCCGAGCAGGCGGAACTCCATGTAGAGAGTGGGCACCGGACAGACAAGAGCGACCGGGATTTAGGAGCCGGGCGCGTAGCGGGCGCCGTGACCCGGGACGTCAGCCTGTTCGACCGATTCGCCCGCGCCTACGACGCCGCCATGCCCTCCGCCGACAGCGCCGTACTTGCGGAGGGGCTGGCCTATGCCCGGCGGCCGATCGAGCGAGTGGCCGATGTCGGCGGCGGCACCGGCCGCGGAGCCCGCACGCTCGACGCCCCGGACCGGCTGGTCGTCGACGCCGCCCGCGGGATGCTCCGGCGGGTACCGACCAACATCGGGACCGTCGCGGGGGACGCAACACGGCTCCCGCTGGCCGAGGACAGCGTGGACGCCGCCATCGTCGTCGACGCGCTCCACCACATGCCCGACCACGCCGCCGTGCTGGCGGAGCTACGCCGGGTGATCCGACCGGGCGGCGTACTCGTCTTGCGCGAGTTCGACCCGACCACCGTACGAGGAGTGCTCCTTGACGCTGCGGAGACGCTGGTTGGTTTCGACTCCACCTTCCGCCCGCCGGACGCGCTCGCGACCATGGCCCGCCAGGCTGGCTTTGAGGTAGCGATCCCGCGCCAGGGATTCACCTATACCCTTACCGGAGTTGTGCCGAAGCCGGTCCAGGAGGGCGCCCCCACGACTGCCGAGCGCCGGGCATAAGCCAGTTCGGAGCCTGACTCCGGCATGGCGACTGCACTCCGCGGGCGGGTGGCACTGTCGGCCGACACCGCCCGCGCGGCGGCGCTGGACGCTGCCTGCATCGCGCTCTTCGTCATCGCGGGGGAACTGCGCCACGGTGTCTCGCCCCTCGCGGAGCCGCTGGTGGTTTTGGACACCGCGGTCCCGTTCTACGTCGGCTGGCTGGTCGCGGCAAGCGTCGGCGGCGCATACGCCCCCCGGGCTCGTGAGAGCCCGCGGCGCGCCCTGGCGTTCGCGTTCATCCCGTGGGCGGTGGCGGTCGCCATCGCTCAGGCGCTCCGGGCGACCGCTACCTTCCACGGCAACGCCGACCCCGCGTTCGCTATCGTCTCCCTGTTAGTCGGGGGGCTGTTGCTCGCAGGGTGGCGGCTGCTGTCAACCGACGCTGTCCGGGGACGGCTCCGGGCGGCTGCTCCCGTGAAGTAGCCCGCGACGGGGTCTCGTGGTGCGGTTACGCCCCGGCGTCGTGTTCTCGAAAGTTTGAAAGCCGGGGCCAAGCGAGGTGAACCAATGGCAGTAGTACCGTACGAGACACTGGCGTTCGCGCTGTTTACCCTCGTGACGGTGGGGAGCAGCCTCGGCGTTGTGCTGGTGCGCGACGTCTGGCACGCCGCCCTGTTCCTGGGGCTGGCACTGCTATCGGTGGCAGTCCACTACGTGATGCTCCAGGCCGAGTTCTTGGCGGCGATGCAGGTGCTCGTCTACGTCGGGGGCGTGTTGATACTGATAACGTTCGCCATCATGCTCACCCGCCGAACGACGGAGGTGAACGTAGCGTGACGACCCGCCCGGAACTAGTGGACATGGACAGGAGCCGCCTGCTCCCCGGGCTGGCTGCGGTGGCGCTGTTCCTGGTGATGGCCGCCGCCTTCCTCACGGCGACGTTTGGCGCTCCCTCCGGCTTCCCGCAGGGATCAGTGACAGCGAGCATCGGCTACGCTATGTTCGACCTGCTCGACCAGGCGGCAATCCCCTCCGAGGGGTTCCTCATCGCCTTCGAGATCATCGACATCGTGCTGGTGGCGGCGCTAGCCGCGGCCGTGATGCTCGCCCGCCGCGAAGGGGAAGGCGGGCCGCTAGAGGCGTATGACGATAGCGAGACGGAGCCCGACTCCGCTGCCAGTGCTGGCGTGGCTGCCGACGGCGGCCGCGAGACGGCCGACGGGGGTGAGCGGTAGATGGTGCCGGCGGAGTACTACCTCGTGCTGTCGGCAGCGGTGTTCTGCATCGGGGTGTTTGGAGTGCTTACCCGGCGCAACGCCCTCTTTTTCCTGATGAGCGTGGAACTGATGCTCAACGCCGCCAATCTCAATTTCGTCGCGTTCTCGCTGCAGCACGGCAACCTCTCCGGGCAGGTGTTCAGCCTGTTCACGATGGCGTTGGCGGCCGCCGAGGTGGCGGTCGGCATCGGCATCATCCTCGTGTTGTACCGCAACTTCGATGAGGTGGACGTCACGAAGGCGACGACCATGAGGTGGTGAGATGGCGGGCGCATTCGAGTTGGCGCCGGCGATCCCGGCGCTCCCGTTCGTCGCCTTCCTCGTCGCGCTGGCGTTCGGCCAGTTCATGCCCAAGAAGGGTGCCCTCGCTGGTATCGCTGCCACCGGCGGTTCCTTGCTGCTGTCGTTCTGGGCGCTGCTGACCGTCCTCGCAGTCGGTGAACCCCACCAGGAGACGCTGTACGTCTTCGCCGCCGGCGCCCCCTTCGAACTGACTTTCGGCGTACTGATCGACCAACTCTCTTCGCTGATGCTGGTGGTCGTGTCGCTGATATCGCTGCTCGTACACGTTTTCTCACTCGGCTACATGAACGATGAGGGCGAGGGCGGCCTCCCTCGCTACTACGCGGAACTAGGGCTGTTCTCTGCGAGCATGCTCGCGTTCGTCGTCGCCGACAACCTCCTGATGGCGTTCATGTTCTTCGAGTTGGTGGGGTTGTGCTCATACCTGCTAATCGGCTTCTGGTTCCGGGACTCAGGCCCCCCGAGCGCCGCTAAGAAGGCGTTCCTCGTTACCCGGTTCGGGGACTACTTCTTCTTGGTCGGTGTCGTCGGCGTGTTCGCAACCTTCGGCACCGCTGCCTTCGCCGGGGCGGAGTCGTTCCCCGTGCTCGCCGAAGAGGTACTCGCGGGCGATCTCGCGGCGAACGAGGTGACCACCTTCGGGCTGGCACCGGGAACCTGGTTCGGCGTGCTCGGTCTGCTCATCCTCGGGGGCGTGCTGGGCAAGTCAGCGCAGTTCCCGTTTCACACGTGGCTCCCCGACGCCATGGAGGGCCCCACCCCGGTGAGTGCGCTCATTCACGCCGCGACAATGGTCGCGGCCGGCGTCTACCTGGTGGCGCGCATCTACGGCTTCTACGCGATGCTGCCGACGGTACTGGCGGTCATTGCGTTCGTCGGCGGGTTCACCGCTCTGTTCGCCGCCACGATGGGCGTTGTCAAGCGCGAAATCAAGCAGGTGCTGGCGTACTCGACCATCAGTCAGTACGGCTACATTATGCTCGCGCTCGGCGGGGGTGGCTATATCGCTGCCGTCTTCCACCTTACCACCCACGCCGTGTTCAAGGCGCTGCTGTTCCTCGGCGCGGGGTCGGTGATTATCGCGATGCACCACAACGAGGACATGTGGGACATGGGGGGACTCCGCGAGCGGATGCCCGTCACCTACTACACGTTCCTATCGGGGTCGTTGGCGCTCGCCGGTATCTTCCCCTTCGCTGGCTTCTGGTCGAAGGACGAGGTGCTCTTCGAGACGCTAGTTCACGGCCTTGACTCGCCGTTGCTGCTCGGCGGCTATGTAATGGGTCTGCTCGCCGTGTTCGTTACCGGCTTCTACACCTTCCGGATGGTGCTGCTCACGTTTCACGGCGAGCCCCGCTCCGATACGGCCCGTAATCCCCACGGGGTCGGCTGGAACGTGAAGGGTCCGCTGGCGGTGTTGGGCGTTCTCGCCGCGGTGCTCGGTGTCATCAACCTCGTGCCTGTCGAACTCGCGACCGGCCTGAACGTCGACTTCCTCCACGACTGGCTCGCTCACGGAGGGGAGACGCTCACCAGTGAGTACTATGAGGAGCTGCTCCCCTATGAGTCGGTGTACCCGGTGGGCGAGCTCGGAACGACGCTCGTCTCGGCGGCGCTTTCGCTGGGACTGGCGCTCGCAGGGGCCGGGCTAGCTTGGCGCCTGTACAACGTTCCCGATCCGGTCGAGCACACCGACCGGCTGGGCCGGTTGAAGACGCTCGCGTTCAACAACTACTACCAAGACGAGTACCAGGTGTGGCTGGCCGAAGGGGTCGGCGTCCGCCTCGCGCGGGCGGCTGACACGTTCGACCAGGGTGTCATCGATGGTGTCGTCAACGGCGTCTCCAGCGTTTCGCTGGTATCGGGCAGCCGACTGCGTCGCATCCAGACCGGCGTCGTCTCCAACTACGCCGCCCTACTCACGATCGGGCTGGTCGTCCTACTATTAGTGGTCGGCCTGCTCGGGGGGTGGTTCCTGTGATGGTGGAGCTGCTGCTCGGGCTGACGCTGCTGGCCGCCGTGGCAACGTTCTTCGTACCGGACCGCTACGCCGGTCGGGCCGCGTTCGTCCTGTCGCTGCTGCCAGTCGGGGCGAGCGTCGTGATGTTCCTCGCGTTCGACGGCGCCGGCAACGCCTTGCTGGGCGGCCAGCTGGCCTACCAGACGTACGTCGAGTGGATACAGCTCGGCCCCTACCAGCTGGCGTATTTCGTCGGCCTGGACGGCGCCTCGATGCCCCTGGTTGTGCTGTCGACGATACTGACCACGCTGGCCATCCTGAGCGCCTGGACCCCCATCGGCGAGCGCCAGAGCCAGTTCTACGGGCTGATGTTCGTAATGGAGGCCAGCCTCATCGGCGTGTTCGCGGCGCTTGACTTCTTCCTCTGGTTCGTCTTTTGGGAGTTCGTGCTCATCCCGATGTACTTCCTCATCGGCATCTGGGGCGGACCCCGCCGAAAGTACGCGGCGATCAAGTTCTTCGTCTACACGAACGTCGCCTCGCTGGTGATGTTCGTCGGCTTCTTCACCCTCGTCTTCGGACTCGGCGACGCCATCTCGTCGCTGGCTCTGCCGGAGATCGCCGAGGCTGTCGCCGTCCAGGGGGAGGTCGGCTCGCTGCTCGGGTTCGGTGCGGCGACAGTGAAGCTCATCGCGTTCGTGCTGATGTTCCTCGGGTTCGCTGTGAAGGTACCCGTGGTTCCGTTCCACACCTGGCTGCCGGACGCCCACGTCGAGGCGCCAACCCCGGTGTCGGTGATGCTGGCGGGCGTCCTGCTGAAGATGGGGACCTACGCTATGCTGCGGTTCAATTTCACGATGCTGCCTGACGTGGGTGTGGCCCTCGCGCCGGTGCTGGCAGTCGTCGCCGTGGTATCGGTCATCTACGGCGCGTTCCTCGCGCTGGCACAGCAGGACCGCATCGTCGCGTACTCGTCGGTCTGCTCGACGGGCTATGTCATCCTTGGACTGGTTGCGCTGGCGGGCCCTGCGGGCGTGTACGCGCTCGGCGGTGCCACGTTCCAGATGATCAGCCACGGTCTCATCTCAGGGCTGCTGTTCCTCTGTGTCGGCGTCGTCTACAACACCACCCACACCCGGATGGTCGGCGACATTTCCGGGCTCGCGGACAGGATGCCGGTCACTGTCGGCGCGATGGTGGCGGGCTCGTTCGGCTACATGGGACTGCCGCTGATGAGCGGCTTCGCCGCGGAGTTCTTCGTGTTCGTCGGCTCGTTCGACGCCTTCCCGCTGTCTCCGGTGTTCACGGCGCTGGCGATGTTCGGCATCGTCGTCGTCGCGGGCTACCTGCTGTGGGCGATGCAGCGCACCCTGTTCGGCGAGTTCGAGCTCTCGACGGACTACGAGATCGGTCGCGCGCCGACCCAGGACGTCCTCTCCATCGGGACCCTGCTCCTGCTGGTGATCGTCCTCGGCGTCGCCCCGGACATCTTCTTCGAGATGATCCGTGAGGCCAGCGCGCCGCTCGTGGGAGGTGGTGCCTGATGGTCGAGGCGTTCGTCCAGTACCCCGACTGGGCCGCGCTGGCCCCGGCGGGCGCCCTGGCCGGCACGGCGCTGCTGCTGTTCGTGCTGGACATGATCGACCCCGACGAGCCGCACCCGTTCCGGATCGCCGGGACGGCACTCGCCGGGACGCTGGTCGCGCTGGGCTACGCCGCGTGGTACTTCGCCGAGGGCGTCGGCGTCCCCGAGAGCGACGGTGGGCGTGGCGTCATCGAGCTGTTCTCGAACCAGCTCGTCGTCGACCGGATGAGCCTCTTCTTCGCGCT